>CACZVC010000011.1 GCA_902784545.1 uncultured Ruminococcus sp.
CCCCAAACCCCCTCTTACCCCTCCCGTCATTCTACGAATGAGGGGCGCGGAAAAACGGGTCGTCGTGGGCGCCGACCCCTACGGATTATCATTTGAAATTTAAAAGCACGTGGGACTGGCGATCAATGATCGCCCATATAAGAGGAACGGCGGGAGCAAGCCCCCGCCCTACGGTTAAATATGAATTTAATATCGAAAGGAATTAATAAAATGAAAGAATACGGAAAGAAAACCTGGCTGATACCGGACTGCTTTTTGAATTCGGTATCGAAGAACGAAAACGTATCGCACGAGGCGATATGCGTTATCAACACGACGGAGCGCGACGCTCATATCGACCTGACGCTGTTCTACGAGGACAGACCGGTGAAAACGGGTTACTCCGCAGTATGCGGCGCGATGAAGACGCATCACATCAGACTTGACAAGCAGGTTTCAGATAAGGGTGAGCCTATACCGCGCGACACGCCGTACGCGATACTCGTCGAATCGAGCGAGCCTATCGTCGTTCAGTACAGCCGCCTTGACACGTCCGCGGTCGAAATGGCGCTTATGACTACCATAGCGTACCCGGTCGACTGATGAAATTTGCCGCCACCTGCCTTTTCGGGCTTGAAAAGCTGCTCGGGGAGGAGATCGACGCGCTCGGGCTTAAACGCGACAAAACGATAGACGGGCGCGTGATATTCGACGGCGAAGTATCGGATATCCCGCGACTTAACATAAATCTCCGCTATGCCGAGAGGGTGTATATCGTTCTCGGCGTTTTCCCGGCGCGTACTTTTACCGAGCTTTTCGACGGCACGCGCGCGCTTCCGTTTTACGATTATATCGGAAAAAAGGACGCTTTTCCCGTAAAGGGTCACAGCATAAAAAGCGCGCTCGCCTCGATACCCGACTGCCAGAGCATTGTAAAAAAAGCCGCAGTCGAGGCGATGAAGGATAAGTACGGCGTATCGTATTTTGAAGAAACGGGCGTTAAATATCAGATAGAGTTTTTCATTTTAAAGGACGAGGCGTCGGTGATGATAGACACGTCGGGCACTACGCTGCACAAGCGCGGCTACCGTCCCGAATCGAACGCCGCGCCCCTGCGCGAAACGCTCGCGGCGGCGCTCTGCAAGCTGGCGCACATACGAGAGGACAATCTTTTCTGGGACCCGATGTGCGGCTCCGGCACGATAGCCATAGAAGCGGCGCTGCTTATGTCGAACACCGCGCCGGGACTTGCCCGCGGCTTTATCTCGCAGGAATACCCGTGGATAGAAAAGCCGGACTGGGACAGGGCTTACGAGCAGGCGCGGGATATGATAAAGCGCGACTGTAAATTTGAGGCCTATGCCTCTGATACCGACCCGGATTGCGTGCGGCTGACTGCCGAAAACGCGCGCCGCGCCGGTATGGACAAATACATAAAAGCCTTTGAATACGACGCGAGAAACGTACAGACGTACGGCCGCCGCGGAACGATAGTCTGCAATCCGCCTTACGGCGAGCGTATGATGGATAAACAAAGCGTCGAGGCGCTTTATAAGGAGCTCGGCGCGGCTTTTTCAAAGCTCGGCTCGTGGCAGATATACGTCATATCGTCCTCCGACGATTTGCCGCGCCTTTTCGGGCGCCGTCCCGACAAGGTGAGAAAGCTTTATAACGGCATGATAAAATGCAATTACTACCAGTTTTTTAAAAACAAGGAGATAAATAAATGAAGTTTGAAAAACAGTTGAGAGAATACGCGCGTCTTACGGCGCTCGTCGGCGCGAACGTGCAGAAGGATCAGTACGTTACGATAAACGCGCCGGTTTACGCCGCGGAATTTGCGAGAATGGTCGAGGAGGAATGCTTCAGGGCGGGCGCGAAGGACGTGCTTTTGCATTTCAGCGATCAGAAATCGTCGAAGCTCCGCTTCACCTACGCGACCGCGGAAACGTTATCCGACATACCCGACTGGCTGAAGGAACAGCGCACGTTTTACGCCCGTAAGGGAGGCGCGTATATAAACATAGGCGGCGGCGACCCCGAGGGCTTGAAGGGCGTCGACGGCGGCAAGCTTCTCGCTTTCAGCCGCGCGATGAACAAGGCGAGCGAGGAGTTTTACGAGCTTATGGACAAGCAGATAGTGCCGTGGTGCATCGTCGCGTATCCGTCCGTTGAATGGGCGAGAAAGGTGTTTCCCGGCGTGTCCGACGCCAAAGCCGTCGATATGCTGATGAACGCGATACTTAAATCCGTGAGGATCGGCAGAGGCGACGCGGCTAAAAAATGGAGATCCCACGACAGAATACTGAAACGCCGCGCGAAGATACTAAATTCATATAATTTCAAGGAGCTTCATTTCAAAAACAGCCTCGGCACCGACCTGCGCGTCGGTCTCGTAAAGGATCATATCTGGCAGGGCGGCTCCGACAAAACGAACAAGAAGATAAAATTCATGCCGAATATGCCGACGGAGGAGATATTCACGATGCCCGATATGAACCGCGTGGACGGCACGGTTTACGCCTCGATGCCGCTTTCGTATATGGGCGAGCTCGTTGAAAACTTCAGCTTCACGTTCAAGGACGGCGAAGTCGTCGATTTCAGCGCGGAAAAGGGCAGGGAAGCGATAGCGCGTCTGCTCGAAACGGACGAGGGATCGAAGCGCTTGGGCGAGGTGGCTCTCATACCGTACGACAGCCCGATATCGAATATGAAAATACTGTTTTACAACACTCTTTTCGACGAAAACGCTTCGTGCCATTTAGCCCTCGGCTCAAGCTACAACAACACGATAAAGGGCGGCGAAAAGATGTCGAAGGAGGAGCTTAAAGCGCGCGGCTCTAACGACAGCGGCGAACACGTCGACTTTATGTTCGGCACAGCCGATATGAGCGTTACCGGCGTAACGTACGACGGCGGCGAAATAACGGTGTTCAAGGACGGCAATTTTGTCTTTTAAGGAGGCATTTATGAAAAAGGCAACAGCGTTTATCCTTATTTTATCAACGCTTGCGGCGGCGCTTTTCGCCTGCACGGGCGCGCCCGCGGAAACGGCGCGGACGGAGCCGGAGACGACCGTAAGCGAGACCGTGACCGAAGCGGAAACGGAGGAGGAGACAATGACGGAGGAAGTGACGGAAGAAGTGACGGATGAGATAATAAAAGCGCCCGACGAGGACGAGGGTCTGAACGTCTGGTTTACACATTCGTTCACAAAGACGGATCCCGACCGCCCGGTGGACACGGGTCTTCGCTCGTATACCGTGTATATGACGCGGGGCGAAAAGGAGGACGCGCAGATAGTCATATCCGGTGCGGACGACAAAAACGGTCTTTCCGTCGAATGTACGCCTCTGAAAAACAGGGACGGATTTGAGATAAACACGGAAATACTGCGCCAGTATTATATAAAGTGCAAAAAGAAATACATCCCCGACCCGATAGCGCCGGTAAACGATACGACGCGCGTTTTCGACGTGGGCGCGGGCAGATCGCAGGCCATGTACGTTCAGCTTAAAACGGAAAAGGACACGCCGGCGGGCGATTATTCCGGCGTCGTTTCCGTCAAGCGCGACGGCAAGACCGTAAAACAGCTCCGCATTTTCGCGCACGTATGGGATATCGAAATGCCGGAGTCGCTGTCGACCTGCTCCGTATCGGGGCTCGGTCCCGGTCAGCTTTATCGCTTCCACGACAGGGAGAACGGAACGGATTATTATAAAGAATACTACGATTATCTGCTTGAAAACAACGTGAACGCGTACGATCTGCCGTACGACGTGCTCGACGAGCGCGCCGACGCGTATATGAGCGATCCTAGAGTAAAGTTTTTCAGACTTTCGTACATCGGCGACGACAGTAAAATGGTCGCGTGGTACAACAAGCTGAAAACAAACGAGGAGTGGTTCAAAAAGGCGTATTTCTATCCGTACGACGAGCCCGGCTCGGTCGACTCGCTGAATCAGATGGCGGGCTTCTGTATGCGCATAAGGCGGCTTTGCCCCGGAATACGCATAGTCGTGCCGTTTTTCCAGAACGTGCAGTACGATAACGACAGGGATCAGGTCGCGTTCATGAGCGAATTTGTCGACATCTGGTGCCCGAAAACGTTCTGCTATACCAAACCCGAGGAAAGAACGACCGGCAGAAGATTATTGTATAACGCAAAGCAGAGAAAACAGTTCCCCGAATTCGGCGAGCGTATGAAAACCGAAGCCGAGGGCGGCGACGTCGTATGGTGGTACGTCTGCTGGGAGCCCGGCTTGCCGTATCTGAATATGTACGTCGATATGCAGGGCTATATGAACAGACTGCTTTTCTGGCAGCAGAAGCAGTATAACGTCGACGGCTTTTTATACTGGTCGTGCAATTTCTGGGAGAAGGTCGAGAATCCGTGGACGAATATGGCGACGGTCGGCACCGATTACAGAACGGGGCAGAAATGGCTGTCCGACGAGGTCTTCGGCGACGGCTCGCTCTTATACCCCGGCTCCGAGGTAGGCGTTGACGGCGCGTGCGGCTCCGTCCGCCTCGAATGCATACGCGACGGTATGGAGGAGTTTGAAATGCTGACGATGCTCGAAGCCGCCGCCGGCAGGGAAAAGGTCGATGAAATAATATCGACCGTATCCGAAAACATAGTGAGCTTCACGAAAAACGAAGAGGATCTCGCAAAGGCGAGGATAGAGCTCGGCAACGCGCTCGAGGCGGCGCTCAAAAAATGATAAAGCCTGAAATTTTATCCCCCGCGGGCAATCCCGAAAAGCTGAAAGCCGCCGTAAGATTCGGCGCCGACGCCGTGTATCTCGCCGGAAAAAGCTTCGGTATGAGATCGGGCGCGGGCAATTTTACGGCGGAGGAGCTTGATATAGCCGTAAAGTACGCGCACGAACGCGGCGTAAAGGTGTACGTCACCGTAAACACGATGCCGCGGACAAATGAGTACAAGGCGCTTGAAGAATACATCCTCGGACTGAAAGAAATAAAGCCGGACGCGCTCATAGTGTCGGATATCGGCGTCATGCGCACGGCAAGAGAGCTGTGGCGCGACTGCGAGCTTCACATATCAACTCAGGCGAGCGTCGTTTCCGCAAAAACGGCGCAGACGTACGCGGAGCTTTTCGGCGCGTCGCGCATAGTGCTCGCGCGCGAGCTTTCGCTTGATGAGATCAGAAAAATACGGAGCGGCATAAGCTCCGGTATCGAGCTTGAGGTCTTCGTTCACGGCGCTATGTGCGTATCGTACAGCGGCAGATGCCTTTTGTCGAACCATTTTACCGGGCGCGACGGCAACAGGGGCGAATGCGCTCAGCCGTGCCGCTGGAATTACAGACTTTTCAGGCTCGAGGAGGGCAAGGACGCGGCGCGTCAGCCCGGCATAGAGCAGACGGAGGACGGCACTTTCATTATGTCCTCGCGCGATATGTGCATGATAGAGCATATACCCGAGCTGTGCGACGCCGGCATATCGTCCTTCAAGATCGAGGGCAGGATGAAAAGCACGTATTATACCGCCGCGACGACCCTTTCGTACCGTCAGGCGGTAGATAAGTATTTTTCCGACAGGGAAGAATATACGACCGACCCGGCGCTTATCGAACGGCTTGACAGCGTGACGCACAGAAAATACGATACGGGATATTTCTTTTCAGACCCGATGACCGACGCGAAAACCGTCGACGAGCCGGGATATATAACGGAAAGGCCGTATTTCGGCATAGTTCTTTCGTACGACGAGAGCACGGGAGAGGCGAAGATAAAACAAAAAAACAAAGCCGTCTGCGGCGACAGGGTCAGATTCCTGACGCCGGACGGCGATACCGAGCCTTTCCGTATAACGGAAATGTTTGACGAAGAACACGAAAAAATAATCTCCGCTCCCCACCCGGAAATGACGTTTTACATAAAAACGCCGTATAATGTGGGAGAGGGAGATATACTGCATTGATCTGATATGAGATACGTTTCGCTTGCTTTTACGGGATACAGAACGGAAAAACTGCCGTTTGAGCCCACCGCGGAAAATCTGAACGCTTTATCAGATAAGATAAGGAGCGTTATAGAGACCGAGGCGGGGCGCGGAGTAAAATACTTTATGTCCGGCGTTTGCCGCGGCTCCGACCTTATAGCCGCGGACGCCGTTCTGTCCCTGCGCGATAAGCTCGGGATACAGCTGTGGTGCGCCGTGCCTTTCAGAAATCACAGAAGCACGATACCCGCGGGCGAGCTTGCGCTGTACGATAAAGTCATATCCGTGGCAGACGGCGTCGTGGTGCTTTACAAACAGGACGCGGCGGGCGCCGATTTCGGCAGGCTTTATAACGAGAGGAACCGTTATATGATAGACCACTGCGACGGACTTATCGCCGTATGTCCGGAGCGCGGAATAATTCCCGGCGGTACGAAAAATACTGTCGATTTTGCGAAACGCGCCGGGAAAAATATAATATACGTTTTATAAAACGACCGGTTTTTTGAGACAGAACGAATAAAGCACGCAGGAGGATACGGGCAAAAGCGTTATCCGCTCCGCGGCTTTTTTGTAATACGAAAGCTGTTGTCTGTGGCGGTTTTTGAATTCCTCCGTATCCTCCGGCTTTCTCCCGACGCGGTCCGTCTTGTAGTCCACTATCGTGACCGTGCCGTCTTCGTTTTCAAAAAAGCAGTCTATAACGCCCTGAACGAGAAGCTTTTCGTCCGACAGGGCTTTTTTTCTTTGTTCGTCGTTTGTGAAATCCGCGGCGTCAAGCTCCGTGTTGAAGCGGAATTCGCGGCAGAAGCACCTGCCCGCGTCCCTCGCCGCCTTCATTTCCTTATAAAGAGGCGATGTGAAAAAGGCTTTCAGCTCGTCGTAGTAGATAAGCTCCGCGTCCCCGGCTCTTATAAATCCGCCGTCTCTGAGCCTTTTCGCCTCGGCGTAAACGTCTGCCTCGGCTTTGTCAAAGTCGCAGAACTGCATAAAAAGGTGGGTAGACGTGCCTTTTTTCGCCGCGCTTGCGGCTTCCTCCGCCGCGGCGTAATCGGGCAGTATCAGCTCGGGCGGCTTTTCGTCCTCAAATCCGTTTATCACCTCGTCGTCGACGTCGAGAAAAGCGGGATAAAGCTTTGATACGGAGACCTTTTTGGGCAGGCTCGCCGCCTCCTTATACGGGTATTCGTAATCATATATCGCTTTAAGCTCCGTTATATCTTCGTCTCCGGTATCCTCCGAACCGGGGAGCGTATCCCGCGCCTCATCTTTTTCCTCAGCCGAAGGATCTATCTCCTCGTACAGGTACGAGCCGCCGGCTCCGTCGAGCGCGACGGCGAGAAAATCGAGATAACTGCGGCAGCCGCCGTAACCCGCGCCGCCGGTATTGCCGAAGACCGGAGCCTTCGACGGGCTTGCGGTGATATAAAGATACTTTTTCGCCCTCGTCAGGGAAACGTAAAGCAGACACGCCTCGTCGACCTTCTGGTCGTTTTCGGCTTTTATGACCGCCGCCCTGTATACGGGTCCCGTAAGAACGGCGTCGTCGGTCTTGACCTTTATGCCGACGCCGAGCTCCTTGTCCGTCACCGCCGTTTCCTTTTTGTATTCCTCGTTGAAGCGCGCCGCGGCGCCCATTATGAAGCACACCGGATATTCAAGCCCCTTCGAGCTGTGGACGGTCTGTACGGTTATTTTTCCCGCCGCGTCGTTCGACGTTTTGAACGACTGACCTTTCGTTATCATTTCATTGCAGTATGAAATAAAGCCGTACAAGCCCTTGAAGGAATCGGATTCAAAGCGCCTCGCCAGCTCGTAAAGCATAAGCAGATTGCTTTTCCTGTCCTTAGGGTCGCCTCCGTCGCGCCTGTTGTATATCGACGATAAAAGCGGCGTTTCGCGGAAGAAAAGGCGGATGAATTTATCCGTCGGCATAGCGCGGCTTTTGTACCGCAGATACGACAGCTTTTTTATAAAGGCGCCGCATTTTTCGTCGCCCGTCCGCTCCGCGTAGGAGCAGAGCGCCGTGTATAACGGGCAGTCGGGGAACGCGAGCCTTATTTTTACAAGCTCGTCGAGCGAAAAGCCGAAAAGCGGGCTTTTCATCGCCGCGGCGAGCGGTACGTCGGACAGCGGATTATCCACCGCCGATAAAAGGCTTACGGTAAGAAGCACCTCGGGCGAGTCGAAAAAGCTTTTGTCCGCGGTGTTGACGCAGCTGAGACCGCGCTCCGAAAACACGCGCTCGACCGCTTTGCACGTCGCGCTTTTGCGGCATATCACGGCGATATCCGACAACCCGATCCGCGAGCCGTCGTCCTTTATACCGTTTTTCAATAGATACTTTATCTGTTTTACCACGTATTCCGCCTCGTCCTCCACGGTGCCGCCCGGGAAAACGGTTATTTTCACCGGCACGTCGTCCTTTACGTCGCATACCTTGCCGAATTTAAGCTCGTCGTCGGCGGTGTAGGGGATTTTGCCCTCGGCGCCGAACACGGTCCTGAAAACCTCGTTAGTAAAGTCGATTATCGGCTTGCCGCAGCGGAAATTCTCGGACAAGAATATCACCGAGGGATCGGAGCTGTTATCCGAAAACGGCTTGAATTTTTCCCTGTACGACGAAAACACCGTCGGATCGGAGCCGCGGAAGGAGTATATCGACTGCTTTACGTCGCCGACCATGAATCTGTTGTTTTTCGATATAGACGCGAAAATCTCGTCCTGAAGCCTGTTTACGTCCTGATATTCGTCTACGTATATTTCATCGTATTTGCTTTTTATCTGCTCGGCGAAATCATTGTTTCCGCCGCACAAAAGTCTGTGCGAAAAACGCTCCGTATCGTTGAAATCGACGACGCCCGCGCGCAGCTTTTCCTCCGAAAAGGCTTTGTCGAAGCGGGATAAGAATTTGTAAATGCCGTCGCAAAGATACGCGGAGCGCCGGCAGATCATTTTCACGTCTTCTTCGTTGAACGCAAAGTATTTCGCCGCGTCGGAAAAAATATCCTTGTGCGTGGCGCGCAGGGCTTTGCTCACTTCCTTGAAGTCGCGCTCGCCCTTTACCGGCTTGTTTTTCGGATATTCGGGCGGCTGTAAAAAGTATTCGCGCAGCTTTGCGTAATCCTTTATGTCGAGCATATCGAGCGCGCGCCTTATGCTCGATATGCAGTATTCCGTCGACTCGCCGTATTTGTTTACGTATTCCTCGTCGAAGCCGTATTCGCGGTGGAATTTTTCAAGCGCGGATAAAAGCCTTAAAAGACGCCTTTTCGTATCGTCTCTGAAATATTTAAAGCCCCTGCTTTCGGTAAAGTTTTCGGCAGCCGCCGCGTTATCCTCTGCGCAAAGTCTGTAAAAATCTATGTATTCGGGGTATGAGGTCACTTTTCCGTAAAGCTCGGTAAAAACGTCCTTCAGCTTCTCGCCCGGGCGCAGCGTTTCAAACGTCTCAAAAAAGCCGTCGGCGTTTTCTATATCGAAGCCGTCGTTTTTGTCGCCGTTGTAGTAGCCGTCTATGATCTCGTCGAGCAGTCTCGATTTCATTATCTCCGTCGAGCCCTCCTCGGCGACGCGGAGCTTCGGCGGCAGTCCGAGGATGGAAAAGCCCTCGCGCAGAAGCTTTAAATAAAACGAGTGGATAGTGCTTATGGAAGCGGAGGGGAGAAGCGAAAGCTGTTTTCTTATCCTTATGTTATCCGGCTCCTTTTCCGCTTTTTCCTCCAGCTTGTTCCTTATCCTTATTTTAAGCTCGTCCGCGGCTTTTTCGGTAAACGTGACTATGAGCAGGCGCGAAATGTCGACGGGATCGTCCTCCCGCGTTATCGTTCTTATTACGCGCTCGGTGAGAGCCGCGGTCTTTCCGGAGCCCGCGGCGGCGGCGACAAGAACGTCGCGCCGGCTCATCTCTATCGCCTGCGTCTGCGCTTTTGTCCAGTTCATTTGCCTCACCTCTCGTTCTTTTTGGCGGTATAACGGCAAACCGTTATGTACTGACAGTATTTGCACGGCGGATTCGTCTCCTTGTCCGTTACCGAGGCGTCGCCCTCGCACATACGGCGCGCCGCGTCGGATATCGCCGCTTTTACCTCCTCGAACACGGCGGTCATCGCCTCGTCCGCTTCAAATATCATGCTTCCGGTCGCTATTTTATATATCTCCCCGCCCTTTTTGTCCATACCGGGGTCGAGCGCTTCCCTCACCTCGTCAGTCGACAAGGCTATGCCGCCCCTGTTGAGGCGTTTAGCCTCCGGCTCCTGTCCGCTTCCGGAGAGAGTCGGGTACGAAGGCGTCGTTTCCATGTAAAACAGCGCGGCGGGCGTCGGATGCTCGAATCTGCCCGCGGCGGTGCAGACGGTCAGCATATACGCGAAAAGCTGTACCGATTTATCCGCGGCGAGCGCCTCCGACAGATCGAATTTTACGGTCCCCGTCTTGTAGTCGACGAGCTTGATATACGTTTTTCCGTCCTTTTCGTAAGCGTCGACGCGGTCTATCGTGCCGGTCAGATACGTCTGTCTTCCGTCCGGCAGTTTTATCATATAAGGAGGCAGACCCGTCGCACCGCTGATCTTAAGCTCCGTCGATACGGGCTTGAATTTGCCCGCGGCAAGCTCATTAAGAACGTCCCGCGCCGCTTTTTCCGTACATTTTTTCAGCTTTTTAAGCGAGGCTCGGAAGGCTCCCATACCGTCCGCCGACGGGTCTGTGCGCAGAATGCTCCGGCAGTATTCGTATATGTATTTTTCTATGGCGGAATCAAGCTCTTTGTCGTCGGGCGCGGTCGTGATATCGCCGCGCATAAGATCGTCTATGAGCCGTTTCAGCACGTAATGGACGAACGAGCCGAATTCCGCGGCGTCAAACGTTACGGGGCTCTGTCCGTCGAGCTTCAGAAAATACTGACAGCAATGCGAGAACGCACAGCCGGTGAAGGTCGACAAACGCGACGGCGACAGGGCGAAATTGCGCGGTATCACGTCCGCTATCGTCACGGGATCGAGCTTTTCGTGCTTTTCCGTTATCGGTATGTCGAGCATTTTCGCGCGCTCCGCCCATTCCGCGTCCTCCGAAAGAAGTTTTTTTATCATCCCGCCTTCTTTTGTGCCGCGGTTTTCCGCGTAGAATTCAAACGCGGCGCGGCGCGAGCCGGCTATGTCGTATATCGACAGACCCGACGTCGTTTTAATATCGGGAAACACGCGTAAAACGTCCTTTAAAACGCGGCACGGATATTTTTCTGCGCCGCCGGGCGAGCTTACGCTGTAACAGAACGTCACGGTTTCCGACGCGCAGACGGCGGCGCGGTAAAAGTCGTACTGCTGTCTGTCGTTTTCACGGTCGAGACTGCCCTCAAGCTCAAGTCCCGCGTCGGTAAGCTGCTTTCTGTCCGCGTCGCTCCATACGCCGGTTTCCGAGGCGGATAAGGGAAACTCTCCCTCGTTGCACCCGATAAGATAAACGTGCTTTATGCCGCGCACGCGGAGCATACCCGCGTCGCCCACCGTCACCTGATCTGTCGAGGTCGGTATTTTGCCTATATCCGTATCGGATAAAACCGTTTCAAACAGCTTCAGATACTGATCCGCGTTCATCGGAAGCTCTCCGCATACGGCGACGAGCTGAGTCGTGACGGAGGTGAAAACGCCCCATAACTGCGATATCTCCTCCGCCTCCGCAGCCTCGCCCGCGGCTTTTGAGTATTCCATCATCTTCGCAAGCGTTTCCGTTATACCTATCCGGGAAAGCAGGCGGACTATGGCGGTCGATATGCTTTTCGCGTCGCCGCAGTCGTGAAGCTCCGTATAAAGGTCGTATAACGGCGTTATTACGGCGCGGCGCGTTTCGTTCACCGCGTTCAGATACTCTATCGCTTTTTCGTCGTCCGCGCCGGGTGCGCCGAACGAATACGGCGAGCCGGTAAAGTCCTCCGAGAATTTTTTTACGCCGCGTATGTCTCTGTTTTTTATGTAATTGTCGAACATATCGAGCGGATCGGACGGTACGTTCAGAAGCCCCGTTTTTATATACGCGCAGACGTCCTTCGTCCTGAAATCGTTTACGCAGATATGGAGCGCGGAGAGTATAAGGCGGAAAAGCGCCTTTTGCTTCGCGTCGTCCCTGCCGGATATAAAGTACGGTATGCCGTATTTTTCAAGCGCGGCGTCGGTTATGCCGCGGAACGCCTTTGAATCCGCGGTAAGTATCGCTATTTCGCGGCACCGCGCTCCGCCGCGAAGCCGTTTTTTTATGTCCGCGGCGACGAGCTCCGCCTCCTCAAAGCTGTTTTCGGCGCGGAAAAAGCGGATGCTTTCACCCGGGTCGATATCGCTTTTTTTCCTCAGTCGCAAGCCCTGCTCGAGCGCGGCGATGCAAGGCGAGGCGTAAGTTCCGGAAAGCGTCGTGCGCGTCGGCTTGCCGTAACGCGAGGCTATCGCGGAAAGCCGCTTTTCCGTCTCGCGCAAGGGCGATAAGAGCTCGCTTTCGCACCCCGGTCCGGGCATTCCGACTGTCAGAGTCACGCTGTCGGCGGTCTTTATGAAAAGCTCGATGAGCTTGAGCTGAACGCCGGTGTAGCTTATAAACGAATCCATAAAAACGTCGCACCCCGCCATACCGCCGTTCTGCGCAAGCACGCGGTACATCCTGCCGAGCTCGTCGTCGGGATCGTCGCCGCTGTTTTTCAATATGTTTTCGTATGCCGGCATCAGAAGCTCGATATCGCCGAGCTTGTCGCGAAGCTGCTTCGATTCCACGACGTTCGCCGCGTCCTCAAGCTCCTTTGCGGTTATTCCCTGACGTTTCAGCTCCTTTACCGCCGACAGAACAGACGACAAAAGCGCCCTGTCCGACGGCGGAGTCCTGCCGTAGACGCGAAGCGCGGGCGACACGGAGCAGACGGCGAGAAACATTGCGAGCGTCTGCCCGGTCTTGTCGACGTAGTTGTACGATATGCCGCCGTATTTGCGGAAGACCTCGTCCGCAAGGCGCGAAAAGCCGCATACGCGCAGTCTTACCGTCGGCACGCCTCGGCAAAAGCGCACGAGAGCCGCCTCGGCGTCGAGCGCCTCCTGATCCGGTACGATCAGGAACACGTCCTTTTTTTGTCCGAGCGAGGCTTTTATCTTTGTGTATAAAAGCGTTGTTTTGCCGGAAGACGGCGGACCGTAAATAAACTCAGTCATCGTTATCCATCCTGCTTTTGAAATTGTGTTCTTCCTCTTTCATCTCCGCGACGCGCGGTATCATCTCGTCGGTGCGGAGCCTGTCCTCGGCGTACGCGAGGCGCAGAAGCTCGCCGGGGATATAATCGTCGTATTTTTCGAATATCGGCGATTCCGATTTTGATATAAGGCTGTTTTTGTCTATGCCTCTTTCGCATATCCTGTCAAGTCCGTCGCAGAAGGCTTTTATGCTTTCGCCCTCGTAACGGAACGTGATATAACAGCAGCCCTCGAATTCAATATTGGATATTTTAAGCTCCGCCGCGTTGTGCGACATGACCTTGCGCAGCGTTCTGAACGACCGCGTGCCGAGCCACGGGAACATACAGTAATTCATACCGCCGAGCGATACGACGGAGTGCTTCAGCATTCCCGTGTTGCGCGCGACGTGGCGCGCGACGGCGAGGCGGTTTTTCGCGTTCGGTTTAAGATACGGATAGACCGCGTCCTCCTCAAGCACTTTTCTCATCCTCTGCTGAATTTTCGTATGTATCTCGCCGTAGTCGCCGGGCCACGATATTTCCATTTTGCCCTTTACCGGCTTGACGTATATTAGCTTTCTGCCCACGTCGAGCTCCGTTACCTCCCACACGCGCCCCGCGAGAGCAAAGCGTTCGCCAACGGGCGGCGGCGTTGTTATCGTGCCTATCTCGTCCGACTCGCAGCGGACGGAATAGTTTTCCGTGTCCTTGAACACGGCGTAGAATTTGAAGGAGTTGGTAAGCCGCTCGCCCGCGAGACCGACTATAAGCGTTTTTTCCTCCGTCTGCTCGAGATAATCCCCGTTCAGCATCGAGATAAGAAGCGTTTTATACTGCTCCTTCGGAACGTTCGCAAACGGCGGCATGGAAAGAACGCGCTCGGCAAGAGCCTTCGGCGCAAGCTCGCCCGACGAGGCGAGGACTGACAGCGTCTGCTGGAAAAGCAGGGAAAACGGCAGTTTTTTCGTAAGCGGCGGCTCGATGAAGCGCTCCTCTATGTATAACTGTATTATCGCTATCGCGCGTATCAGATTCCACGGTATAAGCTGCGGAAGCGGCGTGTCGGGCAAAGGATCCTCCTCGCGGAAGACCATGAACATCTCCGGCGGCTCGCCGCGCCTGCCGCTTCTGCCTAAGCGCTGTAAAAACGAAGAAACGGAGTTCGGCGATTCGATCTGCATTATCCTTTGCAGTCTGCCGATGTCGATGCCGAGCTCAAGCGTTACTGTCGCGCAGGTGACGAGCCTGCCGTATTCGTCGCTTTTGAGCTTCGCCTCCGCCTCCTCGCGCAGGGAAGCCGAAAGATTTCCGTGATGTATAAGGAAAATATCGGGGTCGTGACGGTTTTCGGCTATCTGCCTCATCGTCGCGGTTATGTATTCCGTCTCCTCGCGGGAGTTTGAGAAAACAAGGGATTTTTTGTCCTTCACGCAGTCGTAGATGTATTCGTAGCCGGCGTCGATTACGGCGCGCGCGCCCTGTTTGTCCGGCTTCTGCACCGGCACGTTCATGTCGGTGAACGGATCGGGCGTGCCGTCCGCGGATCTCGTCTGATCGAGCTTTGCGTTCTGTATGAAAAAATGCTCGAGCGCGAGCCGCCACGACACCCTGCCCTGCTCGGGAACGGGCGCCTCGCATTCGCGCGACGAGCCGCCGCAGAGCCACTTTTTCGCCGCCTCAACGTCGCCGACGGTCGCGGAAAGACCTATGCGCCGCACGTCGCGCGCGATAAGCCGGCTTATGCGGGAAAGCTGACAGATTATCTGATTGCCGCGGTCGGTGCCGGTAAGCGTGTGTATCTCGTCGATTATTATGAAGCGCAGATCGGAAAACAGGCGCACTATGTCGTTGCTCCTGTTCATAAGCATACTTTCAAGCGATTCAGGCGTTATCTGCAAAATACCCTTCGGATCGTTGAGTAACTTGTTCTTGTGCGAAAACGAAACGTCGCCGTGCCAGTGGAAAACGGGTATGCCGCTTTCGTCAAGCAGCTCGTCGAGCCTTACGAACTGGTCGTTTATAAGGCTTTTAAGCGGCGCTATGTAAAGCACCGCCACGCTCTGACACGGGTCCTCCTCGAGCATGGACAAGATCGGAAAGAACGCCGCCTCCGTCTTGCCGGACGCGGTGGAGGAGGTAAGAAGGAGATTGCTTTCGGTGTTGAAAAGCACGCGCGCCGCGTCAACCTGCACGCTGCGCAGGCTTTCCCATTCGTGACGGTAGATAAAATCGCGTATAAAGGGCGAAAATCTGTAAAAAATATCGTTTTCGTTCTCCATTATATATCTATATCCTCACTGTTGAAATCGTAATTGCGCCTGTCGTAGCCGGTCTGCGGCGCTTCCTCGTCTTCCGGTGCGTCTTCGTGCGACAGTCTGACCGCTCCGCCGTTTATAAGTCCGGAGGCTGTCGCTCCCTCGTTCTGCATAAGGAGATTGAGCAGGGAAACGTAGTCGCGGATTATCTCGCGCGGCGTTATCATCGTATCGGCGCCCGCGCGGGAAAGGCAGAGCTTCAGGAAATCCTGCTGTTCCTCATCCGTTATCCTCGCCTTTACGTTGTAATACTGGCTGTGGAGCCGCGTAAGACGGACGATAAGGGCGTATAATTCCGCGTCGGACAAGCGGCGCAGACGTATGACGGGACCTATCAGATTCTTATATCCGCTCTCGGCGAATCTGCTGTCGTACAAACGGCTTTTCAGCGCCTCGTAGCTGTAAAGTCCGCGGCGGCCGTCCTCGAGGAACTGCGGCGTGCCGCCGAGCAGAAGCTCAAGCCCCTCGGCTTTGTTCTGCAGGGCGTCGTTGAACATCGACAGTATTTTTTCATAGTTGTTTTCACGGCTTATGCGGTTCGGGATCTTGTAAAGGTTGACGCATTCGTCTATCATCACCGCAAAGCCGCGGTAGCCGATCTTACGGAAGAAAACGGCGTAAAGCTTTATATAATCGTACCAGTTGTCGTCGTCTATCAGAGAGGACACACCAAGCGCGGCTCTCGCCTCAGTCTTCGTCGAATACTCGCCGCGGAGCCAGCGCATACACGCGCTCATCGCGTTTTCGTCGCCCGAAACGTACGCGCGGTAAAAGCGCGATAAAACGAGCGCGAAATCAAAGCCGCCGACCTGCGATTCAAGCGAGCGCACGACGGAATAGAGCTTTTTTTCGACCTGCTTCAAAAATTCGTCCGTACCCGGCTCAAAGCCCTCCTCCGCGGTCGTCGACTGCAAATCGGAAAGCCATTTCGTTATTATCGGCAGAAGCGCGCCGCCGTCGGGCGACGATTTGCACGCGGTATTGCGTATAAGCTCGCAGAACGTCGCTCTGCCCGTGCCTTTCGAGCCGCTGAAACGGCGCTCCGGCGACAGATCCGCGTCCGCGGTGACGAAGCCGCGCTCTATCGCGTAGCCGCGTATCAGCTGGAGCAGAAAGCTTTTGCCCGAGCCGTATTTGCCGATTATAAAGCGCATTCCCGCGCCGCCTTCGGCGATGAGCTCCAGATCGTCGAGCACCGCGCCGACCTCCTCCTCGCGCCCTATCGCTATATAAGGCGCGCCGCTTCTCGGCACTACGCCCGCCGCAAGCGACGAAAGCAGGGAGGAAAGTATTCTTTTGGGGATCTTTATTTCGTTATTATCCATTTTCTTATCCTTATTTTATCATATCCAATGCACCGGATATGTCGCATTTGTAATCTTCTATGATATTTTTGTTCTCGATTATCACGTCGCCCGTGTATTCGTAGGCGAGGCTGTTTATATCGGAAATCACCGCGTCGGGCAGAAGCCCGTTTTCACGGCAGAAGCGCATAACGTCGCCGCCGTTTGCCATAATACGCAGAAGCTCGAGCTGATGCGGCAAAAGCGCTTTGCAAAGCCCGACGTAAGGCGGCGCTTCCTCCTCCGGCTCCTCCGCCGCCGCGGGAGCTTCCTCCGGCGCCTCTTCCTCCTCAGGCTCGTCCGTAAGCCGTTTCGTAAGCTCCCACGAATCCGCCTCAAGCTTTGCCGCGGTTTCGGGGTCGAAGCCCGTGTCGAGCGCGTCGTAAAGCTCGTTTTTTATCGTATCCTCGGGCTTCGGGCGCTTTTTCTGTCTCAGGCTCACCGGCGGCAGATAAAGGGCGAAATATTCCTTCATAACGTCCGTCACCTCGCCTGACAGTCCCGTTACGGACAGACGGCTTTTTACGGATAACGCGGCGCGTATGTTGTTTTCCGCGCATTTTACGAGGCTCGTTATCATGCCGCGGAAGCGGTAGGAACGGTTGAGGGACAGATATTCCGCGTCGATGCGGCATTTCGTCTCGCTTACGCACAGCGCGCCGTTGTACGCCGTGCGGCTGACCGTCGTTTTAAGCAGCGCCGGCTCACCGTCCTTAATGTTTTCGGTCTTTTCGAGCGTGTAAATCACGGAGCGGATAAGATGCCTGTCGAACAGACTTTTAGTTTTTTCGTTGTAAGCGACCGACGTTTCGTATTTGTAGCTGTTGTTGCGGATTATAAAATCCTTAAGCGCCGCGTCGTGTATGCTGTTTATGTCTTTAACGTAGAATTCGCGCAGGTTCACGACCGTCATAAGCTCCGACACCACGTCGTCGGGCAGAGAATCGGGCGGCGGCAGGCGGTGGATAAGGCAAAAATCGCATATCCATTCGCCGGCGTATCTGTCAAGGCTTTTGAATTTGTCGCGGTAACCGAGCAGAAGCGAGCACATCGCGGATAACCGTCTTTCCGGCGTTGAAACGCCCTCGAGGTTTATAAGCTCGTATAAATAAAGGAAAATATAACTGTAATCGGTCTTTATATAATTGCCGCGGCTGACCTGCTGACGCCAGTAAAGATAATAGCGGAGCTGGTCGATGTTCATCTGATTATACTGCGGCAGATAGGAAAAGAAGGGAACGAACGGCGCCTCCTCGCATTTGACGCGGTAGTATTTCAGCGCGTCCTGTAAAAAGCGGTTGTAAAACGAGTAGTCGGAGGGCCATCTGCATATTTTAACGCGCAGGATAAGCGAGTTTTCCGGCTGATAATCGAGTATCACCTCGGAGCGCTTTTCCGGCGCCGCGCCGCGCCGGGGTATGATGTATTTTGCGGTCGTGCCGCCGCTGCCGAAGCTGACCTCGGCGGCGTCAGTGTCGGTCGCTTTGCCCGCCGGCGCGCTCCGCTTTTTCTTCGGCGTTATATCCGACAGATCCCAGAAATCGTCGCGTTCGTCGCTCATTTCGCCTTCTCCTTTGCCTTAACGTCGTGTATCATATTATTTTACCATTGATTTGCGATATTGTCAATAACTATATATCAAAATCACGCAAAAAATCAGTATAAAAATTCGAAAAAAGGTATTGACAAACGCGAATATTTATGATATAATACACACCGTCGCCGATGAACGGATGCATTACGCGACACTGTATGCTGGTGTGGCTCAATGGCAGAGCAGCTGATTTGTAATCAGCAGGTTGATGGTTCGACTCCGTTCACCAGCTTAATAAGGGGGAATTCCCGAGCGGCCAAAGGGGGCAGACTGTAAATCTGTTGTCACTGACTTCGGTGGTCCGAATCCACCTTCCCCCATAGAAAAGCCTCGTCGCAAGACGAGGCTTTTCAACTAAATCCGTCCTTACGGACGGGATAAATCCACCAAGCGTGGATGAAATCACTTCGTGATGAAATCCGACTTCGTCGGGTTGGAGGACGGATTTGATTTCATCGTGAGCAAAGCGAACGATTTCATCCGAGCATCGCGAGGATTTCGCCGCGCCTCCCCTCGGGGTCCCCGAAACGAGCCACGCGAGTTTTGGGGAATGGGGCAAATGGCGCGATTTCATAAAAAAACGAGAAGTTTTATCATGGCTGATAATAAACTCGCTGATCTTTCAACCGAATTTGCGGTTCAAATTCTGAGACTCACCGACAGCATTAAAGGTCACTATTCCCTTGCAAATCAGCTTGAACGGAGCGGAACAAGCATCGGCGCGAATATCCGTGAAGCGCAGTACGCCCACGGCAAGCCGGATTTCATTTCAAAACTGCAAATCGCGCTCAAAGAGGCGAACGAGACCGGCTACTGGCTCGAGCTGCTGTATAAAACGAACTACATCGACGAGCAGACGTATAAATCACTCGACACCGCCTGCGCCTCGATCCGCGTTATACTCATAGCATCGATTAATACAGCGAAAGAAAACAACGAGAATTGAAAAATCCATATATTTATGCTATACTGATTAAAGAAAACAGCGAATAACAGATCATATCCGCATCGGAACAGTCAGCGTAAGAAATAATAAACAGAGGTTGAACAGATGAAAAAAGAGGTTATCACGTTAGAAAAGATCACTTATAAAAATTATGTAAAAGTACTTTTCGGGTTGAAAGTAACCGGAAAACAAAAGAATTTCGTAGCGTCGAATTTGTGCTCGTTGGCGGAAGCTTACGTCGCTTTGACGAACGGTTATCCTCCTTATCCTTTCGCCGTGTGTCGCAACGGTAAACCTATCGGATTTCTGATGATTGCATTCGGATGGACTGAAGAAGAAAGAGAAGAAGACGATCCGGATTTCATTTTTGAAAACTATTGCATCTGGAGACTTATGATCGATAAACGGTATCAGGGCAAAGGGTACGGAAGAAAAGCAATGGAACTGGCTTTAGATTTCATCCGTACCTGGCCAAGCGGTAAAAGCAAGTACTGCTGGCTGAGTTATGAACCTGAAAATGAAACGGCAAAGAACTTATATGCCTCATTTGGCTTTGTTGAACAGCCTCAATACTTTAAGGGCAGAATTATAATCTTCAAATCCGGTTATGTTTTTTCGCTCGGCGGCAGAGATATACGTTACAGCCGCGAAAACTGAATGAATTACGGATAAAGCACCGAAGATATATGATGGGTATTGACAAATTCCGGTTTATCGAGATAAAGGCGCATCTAAATTGACCGCCACGCTCAGAAAAAGTCCGGTGCTTTGCATCGGACTTTTTCAATGAAGTCGCCCTCTGCGAGGGCTAATGAAGACGCTGACGCTAATGAAGAAATGAAGACGCTCCTTCGGAGCTAATTAAGGAACGGGGGGCGACTTTACTTCATTAACGAGCGCAGCGAGTGTCTTCATTAGTGAGCGAAGCGAACGTCTTCATTAGGCGCATCGCGCCGACTTCATTAGGGCGCAAGCCCGTCTTCATTAGTGCGAAGCACGTCTTCATCAGGGCGTAAGCCCGTTTTCATTATATATCCAAACGCCGTCGGGCGTTTTTATTTTTATATCGCGGTCAGAGGTATCGCTTCCGTACGCGACGGACTTTACCGGACAGCCGCGGTCGGACGGGTAAAGCACCGTTACGAGCCTGACGTCCGTACCGTACGCCGCAAAGTCAACGCACGGCGCGGGCACGTTCGGCGTGCGCCAGCCGACGAAGGGCTGCTCCGAGCCGCGCCTCAACGTGCAGTTTTCGCCTGATAAAAGCGTCAGCGTGACGCCGTCTCCGTAATCAGCCGTTATACGGCTGCCTTTGAACAGCTCGCCCGAATAATCCGGCAGCTCGTGCGAAATCTGCGGAGAGCCGCCTCCGCAGCCGACGCTCACCGGCACGTCCTCAAGCTGCCAGTGCGCCTCATATAAATGCGGTCTGCCGTCGCACGCGAAGAGCCGGTCGATGACCATATAGAACGTGCCGAGCCCGTGCGGCGCGCTTTTTATTTTCACCACGGTGCGCTCGTGCCTGACGTCGGTATATTCCGGTCCGAAGCCTTCGTCATAAACTCCGCGGAGAACGTCCGCGTCCTTGCCGAGGCTGACCGTAAGATCGGAAATTCTCGTAAGGTCGCCGTCGCGCCAGCGGTATCTGCCGCGGCGGTTCTGCCCGAGCCCGTCGACCAGTACCGTGTTGTGAGAATACGCGGACAGCACGTATGCGCGCATACGCGAGGTATCGTAGGCGTAATTTCCCGTATCGCGCAGAAGGTCTTTGCCGTAGGCGTATAAAAGCACGTTCAGCTTGTCCTCGTGCTGATGTCCGAGCCCGAACGGTCCGCCGTCGAACAGAAGCCACTGACTGTCGGGCTCCCAGCTGTCGCGCAGGACGGCGATACCGCTGTAAGGCATTACCGTATCCTTTTCCGCTGGCGGTTGTCCTTCGGTTCGCCGCGAGGCGAAATATCTGAAATCGCCGCGTCCGGGGCAGAGCGAAAGCGCCTGAGAAAGCGCGTTTGAGACGTCCGCACGGCTGCCGTCGTTCAGGTCCGGCGTGTGCAGACCCGGATCGGCGAGCTTTTCGTACAGCTCGTACGCCTTTTCCAGTCCGCGCGTCAGTTCATCCGGCACCGGCTCGTCCATCGCCCGCGTGATGTCCGCGACGACGCTGACGTTTCGTATCATAACTCCGTGATAGCAGGTCGAAAGCTCGACCTGAAAGCCGTCCGGGTACAGTTGATTTTCCGTTTCGTTTATGATCTTGTCAAGAGCGTATTTCTTCCACTCGGCGGCGTCGGCAAGCCACGGATAAAGCAGTCCGACGTGGTACAGTCCCGCCATCTCCATAAACAGCCAGTTTCCGCCGGGACGGTGAAAATGACGGAGCCGCCGGGCGTTCTCCCACATCGACGCGAAAAATTCGCAGATATCGTGATCCGTAAACGCGGCAGAGCGGTAAAACGCGTGCAGCGCGTACTGCCAGCCGTCCGAAAGACGTATGCCGATCTCTATCGTGCGCCACGACAGCGTGAGTATTCCCGAGACGTCTTTTTCGCATTGACATTGCTCGCGCCACGAGCGGAAAAGACGGACGAACAGCTCCGCGATCCGTTCGTCCCCTGTCTCGCGGTACAGGCGTCCGAGCGTACGGAATTCAAAATGGCGGTTGAGCTGCCAGGTCCATTCGGCGTATTTGTTGGGCGTCGGGTTTTCCTCCCAGCGTATGCCGTCCGGACCGAAGCTGTGCATATAGCCGCACGACATTATCTCGCCGCGGCGGAGACGCTCGAAGATCTGCCGGTCCGTCTCGCCGGGAAGCGTCCAGGATCTTTCGTGAGGCTGGTATTTTATCCTGAAATACCTGTCCGGCCTGAGATTCCGGCGCACGAAGCCGGCGTATTCGCGCTCCGCGTCGTCAAGCTTTCCTTCTTCAAGCAGACGCGGTATACGTTCGAGCCCCGGAAACGAGGTATCGAGCTTTTCTTTGAGGAATTCTTCGGTCGATATATGAAGCAGCTCACCCATGACGGTCTCCTTTCACGGCGGCGGCGTTTTTACGCCGCGCGGCGGTTCAAAGCGGTTTGGTTTTTCGTCTTCATTTTACAATAAAAATATGTCGAAAGTGTTGCCGCGCGGGAACTTTTGAATGTCGCAAAGCCCGTCCGAGGACGCAGTCCGTATTTATTTCCGCTCTCTTGACATTGTAAAATTTATATGATATAATACCACCCGGAGGTGTTGATATGAAAACAGAATCTGAGAAAATCAAAAAAACCGTGATTGCGGCGGTCATAATCACGTTATGCCTTCTGATCACAGGCGCGAGCGTCTGTTTTACGGCGGTCAGCATAAGTAAATACCGTGAAAAAGCGCGGATAGAATCGGGTTACGGCGACGAAATAAATTCGGCCAACCGGTACGCGGAGGACGTGACAATGATACAGCTGATCGCGGCGCCGGAAAAATACGACGGGAAATTTGTGCGCGTCAAAGGCGTCGGCAACCTTGATTTTGAAGATAATTGTCTTTCGCTCGATATGGAAGACTATAAACGCTCTCTCGGAAACGAAATATGGCTCAAATTGGGTAAAAGAGCCATACCGTATAAGGAAGCGCAGAAATATAACGGACAATACGTTATAGTGGAGGGGTTTTTTGACAAAAATGAAAAAGGTCACTTCGGTGCGTTCCAAGGAACGATAAAAGACATAAGCCGTTATGAGCCGTGGACGCTTGGCAGTGACGAGTTTGAAAAGCAAGTGCGGGATGAGAAATAAAAATGCTTGAGCTTATCAAAGGCGCCTCTTTTGACGGCGCGGACAGGCTGAAAGAAGAATATGACGTGACGGATAACGCCGTGTATGCAAACGTGAACGCGGGAAAGATACGCGCCGTTTTCGAGGCGTTTCTTGACGGCGCCGCCGACGGCGAGCCTCTGTTCATGTTCATAGAGGCGCCGTGCAACATAGATGAAGAAGTGACGATATCGTGCGGCGAGCCTGTTGAAAAATATCACAGAAACGTTTATTATCTTGACGGGATCCGCCGCAGCGAGCTGCTCGCTTTCCTTAAAAGCGGCGCGGGCGATATCCTGATAAACGACGGGCTTTCAAGCTTCGGTATCGGCTCTTTCAAAACTCACGTTGAAATCGGAAAATACAAATACAATGTTATGACCGGTTATCCGAACGGCGGCGACTTATCTTTTCTTACCGGTATTTTCGACGGGCTCGGCATACCGCGCGAAAAGCGGATAACGACCGCGTGGGAGCTGTTTTCCGACGGCTGCCCGGGGGAAAGCCGCAAATACTCCGTCGGCGGTCAGGACGTTTACACCGTCATATCCGGGCTCGAGCAGTTCGGGATGTACAAAGCTGAAACGCGGGAGGAGAAATAAAGGTTCTCACAATATGGAAAGATTCTTTTTTGAAGCTCCGACGCTGAAAAGAAAAGACGACGCGGTAAATTATATAAACGAGTTTTACGAGTACGGCTCCGATATAAACGGCTCGGGCGGTTTACACCGTTATCCTGACGATTACGCGGGCTGGCTCGAAAAGCTCGCGGCGGACCGCGCGCGTATACCGGATGAGGAAAAGGTGCCGGCGCGTACTTATTTTCTCGTGCGCGAAAGCGACGACAGGATAGTCGGCATGATAAATATACGTCTGGCTCTGAACGAAAAGCTCAAAAAATACGGCGGTCACATCGGTTATTCGATCAGACCGACGGAGCGGGGAAAGGGCTATAACAAAATCAATCTTTACCTTGCGCTTAAAGTCTGCTTTGCGCACGGCATAAAGACCGTTTTTATGGACGCGGATCTCGACAATCCCGCGTCGTGGAGGACGATGGAGGCGCTCGGCGGCGTGAGGATAAGGGAATATTACGACGA
>CACZVC010000012.1 GCA_902784545.1 uncultured Ruminococcus sp.
ATTGTTCGTATCGAACATGAATTGAGCCTTACGGCTCATGAATTGTCCCTTAAAGGACATTAAAGAGGTTGTCACTTAATGCGACAGCCCCTTTTTATTTCACCCGCCGCGCGGCGGCAGATCATTCTTCGCTGAAGCTTATGTTGTGTTTGCCCGCGCCTTTAACGGAATATAACGCGTCGTCGGCGTTTTTCGCGGTTTTAACAAAGTCTTCCGGCGTTTCGCCGAACGCCGCGCCCACGCTTATCGACATGACCGGCAGACCGGTGTTTTTATCCGCGAGGGCGTCGTTTATTTTGAGTATCTTTTCCCTTATTAGCTCCTTGCGCTCTTTGTATTCGCCCGCTTTGTTCATTATCACGGCAAACTCGTCGCCGCCGATGCGGCAGACGAAGTCGCTCGATCTGAAGCTGCGTTTCAGCTCGTCCGCGGCTTTCATAAGCAGCGCGTCGCCTATCTGGTGGCCGTACGTGTCGTTTATGTGCTTGAAGTTGTCGAGGTCGATTATAAGCAGCGCGTAGTTTTCAAGCTCCTTCGATTCGATTATCTCCTCGTAGCCCGCGCGGTTGTACGTTCCCGTCAGAATGTCGTGCATCGCCTCGTAGCGGAGCTGTGATTTCTGTCTTCTGTTTGATTCGTACATTTTATTGTACGTTTTTGCAAGGAATTTATATTCGTACGCGCCCTCCGTCGCAAGCGGCTTTTCCTCCTTTATCCTCGGCACCGCTTTTATAAGAGGTCTTATGACCTGGAACGACGTGAGACCGACGACGACTATTACGACGGCAACGAGGATGATTATTAGTATCCGGTGTATGACGAGCAGGAGATTGAGCCTGTCAAACGATTTTGTCATAAGCCCGCGCGTTTCCTCGGCGAGGTGCTGTATGCATTCCTGCGTTCCGTTTATGATCTTATCCTTATACGCCTTGTAAACGCTGTCGAAAACCATATTCCGCGCGGCTTCCTTCTGCTTGTCCCGGGTAAGCGCGAGATCGGATTCCTTCAGCTCCACGTTTTTGACCTCTTCGGGATAATCGGTTATATCGAGCTCAAACGCCTCCGCCGTCAGGCGCATTGCGTAATATTCGCGCTCCATAAGCTCCACGGAGTTTTTCATGGCGTCCTGAAGATCCTCGTACGCCTTATGATCCTTCAGATTCGATTTTATTTCGTTCAGCGCCTTGTCGCGGCGGCGCGTTACCCGCGCCTCGACAAAATAGTTGTCCAGATATTCCTGCTTGCCGGTTACGGCGTAGGCGCGCACCTGCTCCGTAAGATAATCGGAGCCGGCGAGCAGTTTTTCCGCGCTCTGCTCCCACGTTATATAATGCTCCGTGTTCTGCCTGACGTCGGCGTAACCGGTCGACGTGAGATAAAGCGATATGAGCATAAGAACGGAAATAACGCACGTAACGCCGGAAACGACGTAATTGAGCTTCCTTAACGAAATACCCTCGAACTCCTCTTTTGTTTTGACAGTTTCTTTACTATTCATCACAACTCTCCGAAATAATACCTCCCGCGCCCTTAAAACGCGGTAATCTTAATATATATTATCATTTTTTCAATGGTTTGTCAAGCCCGAAAAAGATTTTTCCGGCAAAATATATGCAATATTGCAAAAAGGGTTGACACAAACCGTTTTATATAGTAAAATATATTTATTACAGTCTGACAGGATATTTTTATGAAAGAAAATAAAGATAAAAAACCGTCGCTTCAGGATAAGCTGAATCAAAGAAAATTCAAAAGACCAAGCAGATTCGTTACGTTTCTTTATAACGTCATAGGCTCGACCGTGCTTTTGCCGAAATACGCGCCGCATATAACGAAAGAGGTCGATATATCAGAGCGGCAGGGTCCGTGCTTTCTTATATGGAACCATTTGTCGCGCCTCGACCATCTTTACACGATGAAGGCCGCGTACCCCGAGCGCTATAACATGGTCGCCGGTTACAGCGAATTTTTCCGTTCGCATCTGCACACCGTTTTCAGGCTGAATCAGATACTGCCGAAAAAGATCTTCACGAACGATCGCCTGTTTTTAAAGGCGATGAACTCGATAATAAAGCAGAACGGCATCGTCACGTTCTCTCCCGAGGGGATGAGCTCGATATACGGCGTGAATCAGCCGGTCGTTCCCGGCTCGGGTCATTTTCTCAAGCATTACGGACTGCCGGTGTACTGTATGAATATGCGCGGCCAGTATCTTACGAGCACAAAGCACTATCTTGAAGAGAGAAAGGGGCGCACCGAGGCGCATCTGTTTCTTCTCTTCACTCCCGAACAGTTAAAGGAAATGACGGAGGAGGAGATAGAGGATAAGCTTAACGAAACGTTTCGCCACGACGATTACGAATGGGGACAAAAAAATCACATAAAATGGAATATGCACGGCAGATCTGCGGAGCATCTTGACGAGATATGCTACCGCTGTCCGCGCTGCGGAAAAGACCTCGTTATGCACGCAGAAGGCGAAAGGATCTTCTGCACCGAATGCGGCAACGGCGCCGTTGTGAACGATTATTACGAGTTTGAGCCGTTCGACGGCAAATGCGTGCTCCCCGTCTCTCCGTCGAAGTGGGTGGAGCAGGAGCGCGTGAATATAATCGACGAGATACGCAAGGACCCGGATTATTCGTTTACCGAGGAAGTGACGCTCGGATATCTGCCGCCCGACAGATACGTGCCGAAAAAATACACGAGCATCGAATGCGGCAAGGGTAAGATCACGTTTGACCACAGCGGCATACATTACCGCGGCACGCGCCTCGGCGAGGAATGGAGCTTCGACCTCGGATATTCCGTCATATATTCGCTCGTTATAATGACGAGCACGGCGAAGTTCTCCTTATACGTCAACAATCAGTTCTATGAGTTCACGCCCGTCCGCCGCTCCGTCGGCAAAATGCTCCTCATAACCGAGGAGATGCACCGCTATCACTATAACGTATGGAAAAATTTCAGATGGAACGACCGGATGTACGAGGGCAAAGAGCTCGGCATAGATAAAGAAAAACAGTAAAGCGAACCGGCTGATACAAACGTATCAGCCGGTCAACTTGAAGACAAAGTATTTACTCCCTTCGTCACGCCGTAAAACGGCGCGCCACCTCCCTCAAAGAGGGAGGCTTAACGGCTCCCTCTCCGAGGGAGCTGTCAGCTTTGCTGACTGAGGGAGTTTGTCTGCACTCTGACCGGCTGATACAAACGTATCAGCCGGTTTTCCGGTGCAAAAGTGGAGATATTAAACCCGCTTACGCGTTGTCGGTCATAAGCGCTCCCATTTTCTTTCTCTGCTTGATATAGAAAACGGCGCCGATAAGGATCCAGACGGCGAGCATCACGTAGCTCTGCCAGCAGAAGTGGACGCCTTCAAGTCCGGGTATCGGTATAAGCTGAAGCACCATAAACGTCACGCTGAATACGACGCCGACAACCGCGAGGGCGAACAGTCCCTTTTTGCCGTCCTTATATTTTCTTATTTCTTTCGCCGTCGCCAGGCAGGTGAAGAAATAGCCTATCGACGCGCCTATCGCGCTCATATCGACGAACCAGCCGAGCGCCTCGCGCCCGAGGACCGGTCCCAGAAGCGAAACGGCGATACAGAATATCATCGCGTTTCTCGGCGTGCCGTGCTTTTCGTCTATTTTACCGAACGTCCCGGGCAGAAATCCGTCTCTCGCCATTGAATACATAAGTCTTGACGAGGCGAGGTAAAAGCCCATAATGCCGGAGAGCACCGCGCACGAAACGCCGACGCCGATAAGCACCTTGCCGAAGCCGCCGAGCAGCTCCTCCGCGGCGATGAGTAGCACCCAGTCGCCCGCCGCGCATCTGTCAGGCCAGTTTTCAAGCGCCGCGGCGGCTATCGTATTGTTTGAAATGTAAACGAACGCGCCGAAGGCTATGGCTATTACCAGTATTCCCATAACCTTTTTATACGGGAATTTGAATTCCTCAGCCGCCTGCGGTATCGTGTCGAAGCCGACGAACGCCCACGGAGCTATCGCAAACGTGGCGAGTATAGCCGACAGCCAGTTATGATTCGCCATTGATTCGTTGTACGACCCGTTTGCTATCGCCGCGGCTTTGTCGAAGCCCCATACCGGCTCGAGATTCACGCCCTTCGCCTTTGCGGAGACGAGCCCGGCGATAAACAGCGTAAAGGCGCACAGCGCAAGAAGCGACGCGAGCACGGTCTGGACGAAGCTCGCTTTTTTAACGCCCCATATATTGAGAAGACCGAAGAGCAAAAGTATCCCGGCGGCAATCACTATACCGCCTATTGTGACACTGCTTCCGGCGATATTGTATCCGATGCCGCCCCAGTTGAGCGCGTTTTTACCGAAAAGCCCCTCGATTATGAGCGGTATCGCGGTCGAGTTCATCGGGACGTTCGTAAGATAAGCGGCGACGAGAAACCAGCCGCAGACGAACGCCGGTATTTTTCCGAAATTTTCCTTTGCGAACGTAAATTCGCCGCCCGCCTTCGGATGCTTGGGAACGAGGTATGCGTATGAACACGCGATTATCACCATTACGAGCGCTCCCAAAAGCATCGCTATCGCCGTACCGGCGGCGCCGGAGTTCGGCAAAAACTTTTTTCCGGGGTTTATGAACGATCCCCATCCGATAATGCAGCCGAACGCTATCGCCCATACGGACATCGGGTTCAGCTGACGTTTCAATCCTGCCTGTTTCGACATATTTTCCTCCTTTTATACGTCGTACGTTTTATCTATCGCCTTCAGTTCCCTGAAGGTATCTATCTCCACTATATCCCTGTCAAAGCATTCGCGCACCGCTACGGCGTAGTTTTCGCGGCGGTAGACGAGCGGGACCTGCTCCCAGTATCTCTCCTTGCCTCCGGGGGAATTGTAGACCTCCGGTATATCCTCGGACAGCTTGTGACCGTCCGCCTCGTTCCAGTATGATATGCCCACCATCTGCCAGCAGTCGACGCCGCCGACCTTCTCCTCGGTTATAACGCCGTTTTTCACTTCAAGGCACCAGTCGTCCGTGCGGTCTTTTTTTATGCCGAGAAAATCGGAGGTGTAATGATATTTTGTGACTATCCCGGGGTTTGATATGAGCAGATCCGCCTCAAAAACGTAGGCGTTCGACAGAAGATAACGCGCGACGAGCGCGGAGCCGATATTGTTCGCCTCGTTGTAAAGCGGGTTTTCAAGAAACTTTATCATCGGATATTTGTATAAAAGCTGATCGAACTGCTCCGACAGATAGCCTCTGACTATATAAATATCGTTTATACCCGCGGCAAGGCACGCGTCTATAAGCCTGTCTATTATGCGCACGCCGAAAACGCGGACGAGCGGCTTGGGCGTGTTCAGCGTTATCGGTACCATTCTGCTTCCGAAGCCGGCGGCTATGAACACGGCGCGCTTTGCGCGGTACGGCTCGAGCGCGTCAAGTCCCGCGTTTGTGATTTTGCCGTTTGACAGATAACCGCGCTCCGTCAGCTCGGATATGACCTTGTTCACCGTACCGACGGAACAATCGAGGCGCGCCGCCGCCTCGCGCTGTGATTTTACCGCCGACTCCGACGCCATAACGAGCAGATCGAACTGCTTTCTGCTTAAATTCTCCATTTTAAAACTCCTGTTCATTTTATTGATCTCAATTTTGTTTTTTTGAACGTAATAACGCGAAAAGGCGCGAAAAAACGGCAAGAAAAACCTTGCGTTCAAAAACGCACGGTAATTCTTACTGACTGAACGTCAATCCGCCTTTTTTTCTTCTTCCTTTGCTTCCTCGTCCTTTATGACGATATCCTCCTCGACCTCTTTACCGGCGTTTTCGTCGATGCCGAGCTTTTTGGAGACCTTCGACTTTGCGCGGCGGAAATGCAAATACAGCCACGAGCCAACCACGACAGCCACGCCCGCGATAGCGGGAATGACGTACGACACCGCCGACGGGTCGATATATAATCTCAACATTTTATAATCCCCCTTTTATTTTCATCTCAAAGGCCGTTATTCTGCCGGTCTTTTGCGTGAATTCATATTTACTTGCTTTGCTTTTTCTGTTTCTGTATATCCGATAATCTTTTCAGTATATACTTTGCGCCCTCGGCGCCGTTTGTCCCGTAGGAATAAAGATGCGACAGCTTGAGCTCGTTTATCTTATCGTGATATTCGGCGCTGTGCGTTATAAGGTCGTCGACCGCGCCGCAAACCTTTTCGTCAAGCCCGGATTTTTCAAGCGCGTGACCGATCTGCGGACGCAGATAGATCTCCGCCGGCGTTTCGCCTATCTCCTGCCAGTCGGGATTTTCAACCTTCATCTTCGTATTGACGAAAAGCACGGGCTTTTTGGTGGCGAACGCGAATTCGTAAGCTATGCCCGACCAGTCCGTTATAAGAAGATCGGACGAGTAAATCGACTTGTTCGTCGTGAAATCGAGCTCGAAGGTCAGGCGTTTTTCGTCCGCGTCCTTGTATTTTTCGACGAGCGCGTTCAGTTTTTCCGCGTATCTCTTTGAATATTCCGGGTGCGGTCTTACGGTAAGGTGATATTTATCGCACGAGAGCTTTTCTATAAGCGTGTCTATGCAGCTGTCGAGCAGGTTGTCCTCCTGCCATGACGGGGCGATGAGTATTTCCTTGATTTCGTGCTTTTCCTCCGCCTGCGCCTCGTATGAAGCCTCGAGCTTTTCGGCGAGCGGGTAGCCGAATTTCACTATAGTCTTTTCGGGCAGACCGTACGTTTTTTCGGTCGCTCTTATCTCGCGCTCGACGTGCGCGCCGGTGGCGAACACCGTGTCGAAATTATCGAGCGAGCCTTTGCGGAAGCCCATATGCACGCTCATCATATCGTGCGGAACGTAGATATATTCGACGTCCTTCCGGACGAGCGAGCGTTTTATATACTGCGTCTGAAGATCCGGCGTCGTCATAACGACTATATCCGCGTCCATACGCATCATAAGCGTGACGAGCTTTTTCTGACCTATATAGTACGGCTTTATTCTCGGCTCTTCCTCAGCTTTTTTGAATATCGCGTCGTCCGGGTCGTTCGTTATATAATGTATGACGATATTCGACCTTTCGAGCAGACCGTCGATCAGAGCCTCGAAATATTTGTAAAATCCGCTCCTCTCGCTCCATATAACGAGATGCTTGTTGACTACCTTGAAAAAGCGCTTGTAATCCGCTTTTTCGCGTCTGGCGTTTACTTTTCTGTTTTTATCCTTTTTATCGGTCGTGCCGAGCGATTCTATTTTGCGAAGCTCCTCGCGGCTGCGCTCCAGCTCCGCGTAATCGACGTATTTTTTCGGATTTATCGCGGCGTTTAAAATAAACTGCTGGACAATCGCCAAAACGTTGCCCGTCACCCAGTAAAGCACGACGCCGGCGTAAGTGCCGAAGCCGAGATAAAGCGAAAGCCCGACGGACAGTATCATCATCCCGTATTTGTTGAATTTCGTCTGCTCCGCCTGTATCACGTTCGCCTTGTTCTGCGCGTAGCACATAAGGAAGGACGAGAGCGCGGCGGCTACCGGCGAAAGGATATACCAGCCCCAGACCTCGGTCGTAACGGCGTCGAGCCTTATGCCGATAAAATCGAGGCTGAATGTCTTTATAAGCTCCATCGCCTCCGTAACGGCGGCGTTGCCCGTCATCGCCGGTATCGTGCCGTCCTGCACGGCACGGACGATAGCGAGCTGATCGGCGCGGAAATCAACGTTTATGACCGCGGCAAGCTGCTTTAAAATATCGTCGCTTATATGAAAAACGTGCGTGAGCGGCTCTTTTATTATATACAGCACCGCGAATAAAAGTATTATCTGTATCGCAAGCGGGATTATTGAAATGAGCGGATTGTATTTTTCACGCTTGTGGAGCTTTGCCTCCTCCTCCGCTATGCGCTCGCGGTCGCCGAAGTATCTGACCTTTAAAAAGTTTACCTCAGGCTGTATCTTTACTATTTTTATCGAGTTTTTATGCACCCATACGGATAACGGGAGCATTATTATTTTAGTCAGAACGGTGAAAAGGATTATCGCAAGACCGTAATTGTGCAAAAGCTCCCAGCACCATTTCATCAGATATCCGAAGGGAAAGCAGATATAGTCCATATTATCTCCCTATCTGTAAAGCGAACCGGGCAGCTCGAGCGTGGAATACTCCTCCCAGTTTTCAAAATCCGTGCCTTTGCCCGACACCTTGTAAGTCACTATTTTGACCGGGTCGCTCGAGCCCTTGGCGGGCGAAAGCTGGAATTTATGGTATCTGACGAAATCCTGTCCCTCCGGCACCTCGAAATACGATTTGCCGTAATCGTTATCCGTTTTTATACCGGCTGATTTTACGAGCGTGGGTATAAGGTTTTCCTGGCTTACCTGCGCCGTTGAGTGTTTAAGCGCGCCCGACGCGCCCGTGGGCTTTACGAAAAGCGAGGTGAGCCTCGGCTGCCACGGAAGCTTGCCGTCGTCGCGCGAGCGCGGATGGTCGCCGGTTATTATTATCGTCGCGTCGTCATAAACGCCGAGCTCCTTCAGCTGCGACAGATAGAATTTTATCATCTTGAAACAGCCGCGTATCTGACCGTCGGCGTTGGCATCCGAAGATCTTTCGGCGTTTTCATCCATGTTGTACGGCGAATGAGCGCCGTTCAAGTGGAGGAATATATACGAATCGCCTTCGCCGTCGAACGAAAGACCGTTTTTGAGTATCTGTCCGCAGGTGTCGGGATCGTCCGCGACGTACTGCGGCGCCGTGCCGTCGCGCACGGCTATGCTGTCAAACGACGACGTTGATATCTTTATCGAGCTTTTGAACGCGTTCGGCGCGTATCTGTACGCGGAGAGCTTTACGAGATTTTTTACAAGCTCGCCCGTGCTCGTTATAGTATAGCCGCGGGAAAGCGAGATGTTGTCCGCAAGACCGATAAACGGCGTTCCCTCTCTGTAACAGTAATAGCTCTGCGTATATATTTTGATCTTGTAGTTGTTCTTCTGCAGGTCTTTGAGAAAATCCGACTGCGTGTAAGCCTTGTTGAAATATTCGCTCGCGGTAAGGCTGAAATCGTTGTCCACGCCGGATATCATCGTCGGCACCGCCGGCCAGGTGCGGGAATAAAGCGATATGTTGTCGCCGAAATACGTAAATCCGTCCAGATCGTCGAAATAGTCCGGCGTTTTCTTTATTATATCCTCATAAAACGACACGTCGAACCTGTCGATTATAAAGATTATTATGTTTTTGCCTTTTGTCACGGAGTCGATGCCCTTTTTGGTAAGGAACGCTTTTGCCGGATCGAGATTTTCCTGCGGCTCCGCGGTCGTCTCCGCAGTTGTTTCGACAGGCTTCGCCGTCGTTTCCGCGGCGGTCTCTACCGGCTTCGCGGTGGTTTCCGCGACCGTTTCGACCGGCTTCGCGGTCGTTTCCGCTGTTGTTTCCGCCGGCTTCGCCGTCGTTACCGCGGCGGTAACTGCGGTCGTTTCAACGGGCGCCGTCGTCGTTTCCGCGGTCGTTGAAGCCTCCGTCTCCGTTTGCTTCACCGTCGTTTCGGCGGGGTCAGTTTCCTCTCCCCGGGATTTGACGGTAGTTTCAGCCGCGGTGTCCTCGTCCGTTTCCGCGGTTTTCGCGGTGGTTTCGTCGTCTTTCACCGTCGTTTCAGCCGCGGTCTCCGTCGTTTGTGCCGTCGTATCTCTGTCGCGCGTGATGTTTCCTATCTGCGCGGCGCAGCCGGCGGCGTTCATCACGAGCAGCGCGGCTATCGCTATAAGGTATATTTTTTTGAGTATGTCTTTTTTCTTCATCATAAACGCACCGAATATTATGCCCGCGCCCGTGATTATCCACAGCGCTGTATTTATTATGACTGTCACGGTGTTCTCGTCCGTGCCGGTGTCGCCGCCGAGCGACGAGCTGTTGAACGCAAGTACCTGGATATAGCCCATCAGGCATACCCAAACCGACGCGCCGAACAGAACGAGAGAAGCCTCATTCGGCAAAAACATTATAAGCGCCGATAAGACGACCGACGCGGCGAGCGCGATAAGCGCGATATAGCCGATAAAATCCGAGGCGCGGAACAGAAACTCGTCCCTGTTGCCCGCGAATATCTCAAGTATGCCGAAGAAGAAAAACGTGAAAGGCGGAGTAAAGCCGCCCAGAAGCGCAAAGGGCAGACGTTTTTTCATCTCTTCTTTATTGAAAATGCTTTTTATGATCCTGTTCATATCCTGCAGCATACGGCATCCGACGCCGCTCTCCTTTGTTATATATAACAACCGGAGAAGGCGATATGCCGCGTTTTTTTATTATCGGGAAGCTGTAATAACCCGCCGTGGTTTTACATATATAATACGGGTATTATAAATCAACCGTATTTGTTATTATACATTATAAATTTGTTCAAGTCAAGTCTTTTTCGACATAAAATTGTGATATAGGGTCGATTTTATAAAAAAATAAATATTTACAGGATGATAAAGGCGGCGCCGTATGAATATATTACGCTTAATAAATGAACATATCACATCGCCGGCGCTCGCTTTCGCCGTCACGGTATTCGGCGCTTTTTTTGCCGTAAGGCTCGGCGTTTACAGTCCGAAAAAGACGTTAAAACGGATAAGGGAGCTTAAAATCCGCGGAGATAACGGCATTTCTCCTCTGTCCTCGCTGTCCGTGGCGCTCGCCGGCACGCTCGGCGTCGGGAATATCGCCGGTGTGGCGGTCGCTATATCGACGGGCGGCGCGGGGGCGGTCTTCTGGATGATGGTATCCGCCGTATCCGGCGCGGCGCTCAAATACTGCGAGGCGTATCTTTCGGTCAGATTCCGCAAGCCCGGCACACGCACGGGCGGCGCGCCTTATTACGCGGAAAAAATCGCCGGCAAAGGAGCCGGCGCCGCGTACGCGGTTTTATGTGTCGTTATGTCGTTTTTCTCCGGCACGCTTATTCAGACCGGCGCGGCGGTATCGGCGCTCAAAACCGCCTGCGGCGCGCCGCCGCTCGTCGTCGGCTTCGCCTTCGCCGCCGTATGCCTTGTGACCGCGGCGGGAGGTATGGAGCGCGTTTCATCTTTCACCTCCGCCGCAATGCCCGTATTCTGCGCGGTTTTCGCCGCCGCCTCGGTAATCGCCGTGTCGATGCGTATAAACGAGATACCGGGAGTGCTTAACCGTATATTTTCGGAGGCTTTCGGTTTTTCGCAGATAACGGGCGGTTTTTCCGGCGCGCTTTTGTCGTCGGCTTTGCGGCAGGGTATGACGAAGGGCGTTTTTTCTCACGAGGCGGGATGCGGCACGTCGTCTTTTTCGCACGCCGCCTCCGACGTCGGCTCGCCCTCGGCGCAGGGATTGATAGGCATAGCCGAGGTGCTTGCAGACACGCTGTTTTTCGGCGGGCTCACCGCGCTCGTTATCCTGCTCTCTCCCGCGGGGAGCGTAAGCGGAAGCTACGACGGAGCGGAGCTTTCCATCGCCGCTTATTCTTACTTTTTCGGCGGCTCGGCGGTACGTCTGCTTACCGTTCTCACCGTGTTTTTCGCGTTTGCGACGGTTTTGTGCTGGGGCTGTTACGGCGCTTCCGCCGTGCGGTATCTTTCCGGCGGAAAGCTTTGTATGCCCTACCTTATAATATACTGCTCCTCTCTCGTGCTCGGCGCCGTTATCCCTCAAACCGCCGCGTGGCATTTATCGGATATAACGTCTTCACTCATGCTTTCGCTCAACTGCTTTTGTCTTATAAAAGGAAGGAAAGAAATGAAATAAGCACCGTGTTTTCCACGGTGCCGTATTCCCCGCCCTTCGTCTTACTGACGGTTGTTTTTCATTTCAGCGAAGCACTCGCTGCAATAAACGGGTCTGCCCTCGGTGGGCTTGAAACGGAGCTTGGCTTCCTTACCGCATTTTGAGCAAACGGCGGTATAGATCTCCTTCGCCTCGCCGGCCGCCGCTTTTCTCTTGTCACGGCACGCCTTGCACCTCTGGGGCTGATTCTGGAATCCCTTTTCCGCATAGAATTCCTGCTCACGGGCTGTAAAAACAAACTCCTGACCGCAATCCTTGCAGGTTAATGTGATGTCCTCGTACATTGATCGCTATTTCCTTTCTTTGATGTATAAAATCACGCTTTTGCAAAGCATTTGACTTTCTTTTTTATTCCGCTTGTCAGATGTTTTCAAGCTTTTTACGCACACGCTGTATCGTGTTGTATACCGATTTTACGTTTTTGCCGGTCCGCGCGGATATCTTTTTCGGAGTATCGCCGTCCGCGTACATCATAAAAACGCCGTATTCGTAATCGCTCAACTGCGCTCTGATCCGTTTTTTCAGAGCTTCTAAATTTTCTTTCGATATTATAAGGTCAAGAGGCTGCTGCTTTTCATCTGCTGCGGGTTCTTCAAAGAAATCGTCAATGTCAAGGGACGTTATCCGTGACAGCGGTACCTGCGCGTTTTTTTTCACGTAGGACGTCAGTCTGTTCTTGACGCATATTTTTGCGTAAAGTCCGAAGGAAACGCCTTTATCCTCCCTGTACGACAACACGGAGAAATAAAGCGCTATCGCCGCTTCCTGCCTGAGATCGTCGCTTATATCCGGCGAATCGGCCGGGCGGCTGTATTCCGACACGAGCGAGTTGATCAAAGGCGCGTACGCGCTGAGCAAACGGTCAAAAGCCGCGTTGTCTCCGTATCTGGCTCTCATCACGTCTTCATGCAGGGTTTCCAAGCAAAGCGCTCCTTTCGGCGGCTTACGGTATTGCGTTTAATCGGTCAAATATTGTAGCTCAAGAATTATTATATACCAGTTTTTAAAAATGTCAATAGTTTTTAAAAAATATTTTTCATAAAATTTCAAAAAATTCGGCTCAAATGCTAAAAAATCCCGGTTTTTTACATTAACCGCTTGAAATGCCGGATAAAATATGATATAATGCGCATATAAATGGAGGTACGGTCATGGCTGTGATACCGCTTAGCGACAAAGGCGACATAAAGCTGTATATCCTCTGTATAATGCAGAAGGTGGGATATCCGCTTGAATATAACAATATAAACGATCTCTCGCTTTACGGGGGCGTCATTTCAAATATGGATTTTATCGAGGCGTTCGACGAGCTCGAGCGTGATAAGCTCGTCGTAAAGAACGGCGAGGGCGCTTACAGCGTGTCGGAGGACGGCGCGTTTCTCGCCGCAACGCTCAAATCCGACCTCGCCGGATATATACACGACAGCAGTCTGCGCGCCGCGCTTCAGTATATATCGTTCAACGAGGCGGGCGTAAAAAAGAACATCAGGATAACCGGGACAGACAAGGGCTATAAGGTGACGCTCTCTTTGTCGAAGAAAAAGACGGAGATAATGAGCATAAATCTTCTGTTCGATACGCAGTATCAGGCGCAGAAGGCGGCGTCCGCTTTTTCGGACGATCCGGAGCTTATATACGCAAGGCTCATTTCCCTGCTCGGCGGCAAATAACGGGAGGAAAATATGTATCTGTCAAAGGGCTCTCTCGTTAAGGTCATATTCATCTCCTCCGTGTTCTTACTGCTCGGCATCGTGTTTTTCGTCGCCGCTTATTTTATAGGCAGGGGCGATATAAGCCCGGGACCTACGCTGACGATAGGGATAATCTGCACCGCGGCGGCGCTGATAAGCCTTCCCGTCGGCATATACGCGGAGGGCGTGTCAAAGCCTTATTCGGAGGGGCTGAAGCTGCTTGAACGGGATATGGCGCCGGACGCGTTTATCGAATACTACGGCGTTATTTCCGATGAGGAAAGAAACGCGGTGACGAGACCGCGCCTCGATTTTCTTGAGCTGTTGTTGTCGGCGTATTATCTGCTCGAAGATAAAAAGGGCGTTAAAGAGGTGCTTAAAACGATGAAGACCTCGCTTCCGCCGAAAAAGCAGGGGCGCGTCGCCGTCCGCTTCGCCGAGGAGGCGTACGAATACGGCGACGTTGGGACCGGCGACAGACTGCTTGAGATCGCCGAAAAAAAAGACGCCTCGGCGACGGTAAAAGCGCTGTGCGAGGACGCGAGGAAAAGCAGGCGCGCAAGGGCTGTCAGGGATAACGAATGCGAGGAGAACTATTATAACGGCATACTCTCCGCGTCCGGTATATTCAAAGCCGACAGAGTTGCCGCGTTCGTCGCGCACAGAAGACTTTACGAGCTTTGCTCGGCGGCGTGCCGCGACGCGGAGGCGACGGAGCATCTTGAATACTGCGCCGAAAACGGCGGCGGCGTGCCTTTCGCCGCACGCGCGAGAGCGATGCTTAAAGGTAAAAAATAATATATATAGAATAAACCGGGAAAAACGCTCTGTTTCTCCCGGTTTTATATTTACGATTCTTTTTCCGGCTCTTTCTCCGGTTCTTTCTTTTCTTTTACAGCTGTTTCCTTTTTCTCATCGGCTTCGGTGAATTTCTTATCGGCAAATTCCACGCTGTCGTACTTGTTTACGTAGCTGCTTCCGTACTTACCGTATTTGCCGTAGCTGCCGTATTTTCCATACCTGCCGTAGCCGTATCTTCCCCTGCCGTAGCCGTATCTTCCGTAGCCGTAGCCGCCGTATCCGCCGTAACCGCTCTTGTAGCCCGCGGTCTTTTCGTTCACGTCGTTGAGAACGAAGCCGGCTATCTTTCCGTTTACGTTCGTTACCGTTTCGACCGCGAATCTTATGCCGTTCGTCGTATCGGAGCCGGCGCGGACGATGAATATATATCCGTCGACCTTTTCCGCAAGCATCGCGGCGTCGGAAACGAGGTTGAGAGGCGGAGTGTCGATAAAGATGTAATCGAACCTTTCGGAGCAAGCCTCAAGCACCTTGTCGAACCTGTTGGAATACAACAGCTCCGCGGGGTTGGGCGGTATGCTGCCGGCGGGCAGTATGCAGAGATTCTTTATGTCGGTGGAGATTATCGGTATATCCTTCGTCAGCTTCGCGAGCACGTCGGACAGACCTGTGTTCTTTTTTATTCTCAGCGCCTTGTTTATCGACGGGTGGCGCATATCGGAGTCTATTATAAGGACGTTTTTGCCTATTTTCGCAAACGAAATGGCGATGTTTACGCAGGATAACGATTTGCCCGCGTTCTCACTCGCGCCGCATACCGCGAAGATGGCGCATTTTTCCGAACGTTCGGAGAAAAGAAGATTCGTTCTTATGCCGGCGTACGCTTCTCTTACGGAGAACGAGGAATGCTCGTTCAGTATCTTGTATTCCTTAAGGCCGGTGTTTTTTTTGCCGTTCGTCTTTTTATCTGCCGTATTACTCATCCTTTTCTTCCTCCTTCTCTGCTGCAGACACGTCCGCGGTGATCGTCGGTATGGAGCCAAGCACCGGATAATTGAAATTCTCGGTAAGATCCTCAACGGCTCTTACTCTCGTATCGAGTATGGATATGAGAACGAATATGAACGCCGAGCCGACGAGGGCTGCGAGCGCGGCTATCGCCGCGTCCCTCGTTTTGCTCGGAGACACGGGAGATGTGGGCTGGTCCGCGTACTGAACGACGGACGCGACGCCGGCTTTTACCGTCTCCTTGATGGCGTCCGGCGCGATTTCCGCTATGGCGTTTATAATATCCGTCGCGCGGCGCGGATCCGTATCGGTATAGCTTATGGAGAATATTTCCGTATTGTTCACGGATTCACAGACGAGCGTGCTTCTGATCTTCTCAAAGGAGACCTGATTGCCGAGCTTGAAAACGACGTCGTCAAGCACGTTATGCGTCTTTAATATAATGGAATAAGTATCGACGAGCTGTTTTGCGACGTTCAGGTCGCTCGTGCTGAGCTGGGCGGTATCCGAGTCGGTCGTTTTCTTCGCCTGCACGTAAACGAGCGCCGAAGCTTTGTACTTGGGCTTTACCAGCGTGCTTTCGATAAGATACGTCGCGCCCGCCGCGATAACTGTGATAAGTATTATGGGTATCAGATATTTACGGAGGATCCTCAATATCTGAAAAATATCGATCGTAAATTCTTTTTTATCCTTCTCGTTCATATGCTGCCTTTCTCCGCCTTACCAGAAGATATAATCTTGTCTTATTATACACAATAAACACGACAAACGCGCTTTTATATTGAAAACAAATTGTAAATTATTATTTTTTATTTTTTCGCGGTTTTCTTATAATTTTAAATTTTCAGTTCGGATATAATTTGTTTATTGTTTTATTTTGCGATTACGGTTATAATTAGGAAAAAAGCAAGGAGGATATTGTTATGGCTGAAACAGTTCTTACAAACGATAATTTCAAAAAAGAAGTTCTTGAAAGCCCCCTGCCCGTTCTCGTCGACTTCTGGGCTCCGTGGTGCGGTCCGTGCAGGATGGTCTCCCCGATAGTCGCCGAGATAGCGGACGAATACGAAGGAAAGATAAAGGTCGGCAAGGTGAACGTTGACGACGAGGGCGACCTCGCGCAGGAATACGGTATCATGTATATACCGACGCTCATCGTCTTCAAAAACGGCGAGGCGGTAAGCACCTCGAACGGTTTCAAAAGAAAAGACGAAATAATACAGATGCTGGGGTTATGAATATGAAGCTTGGAAACGATATTTTTTACGTAGGCGTAAACGATCATGAGATCGACCTGTTTGAAGGTCAGTACGACGTGCCGAACGGCATGGCGTACAATTCCTACGTCATAATCGACGAAAAGATCGCGGTGTTCGACACCGTGGACGCGAGATTCGGTCACGAATGGCTCGACAACATCCAGAACGCGCTCAACGGCAGACGTCCCGATTACCTTATAATACAGCATATGGAGCCGGACCATTCCGCGAACATCGCGCAGTTTATGGACGCGTACAAAGACGCGGTCATCGTGTCGAACTCAAAATCCTTCCCGATGATGAAAAACTTTTTCGGCAGGGACTACGAGGACAGGCGTATTGAGGTGGGAGAGGGCGGCACGCTCGATCTCGGAGCTCATAAGCTGACGTTCGTCACCGCGCCGATGGTACACTGGCCCGAGGTCACCATCACTTACGATTCAACGTCGAAAACGCTGTTTTCGGCAGACGCCTTCGGCAAATTCGGCGCGCTCGACGCCGAGGAGGACTGGGCGTGCGAGGCGAGGCGCTATTATTTCGGCATAGTCGGAAAATACGGCGCACAGGTGCAGGCGGTGCTGAAAAAAGCCGCGGCGCTCGACATAAGCCGCATCTGCCCGCTTCACGGACCCGTGCTCACCGACACGATACCGGAGGTTTTGAGGCTTTACGGTCTGTGGTCGACGTACACTCCCGAGACTGACGGAGTTTTCATAGCCTACACCTCGGTTTACGGCAACACGAAAAAAGCCGCTCTGCTCCTTGCGGAAAAGCTGAGAGAAAAGGGCTGCCCGAAGGTCGCGATAACCGACCTTGCGCGCGAGGATATGGCTGAGGCGGTCGAGGACGCGTTCAGATACGGCAAGCTTGTGCTTGCGACGACGACGTACAACGCCGACATTTTCCCGTTCATGCGCGAATTCATACAGCATCTGACCGAGCGCGGATACAAGAACCGCACGGTCGCGCTTATCGAAAACGGCTCGTGGGCGCCGCTCGCGGCGAAGACGATGATGAAGATGCTCGAGGGCAGTCAGAACGTCAAATTCGCGGAGCCGGTCGTAAAGATAAAATCGGCGATGAACGACGAGAACAAAAAGCAGATAGACGAGCTTGCGGACGAGCTCTGCCGCGAATACGTGGCGAAGAGCGACAAGCCGGTGACGAAGCAGGATCTCACCGCGCTGTTCAAAATAGGCTACGGTCTGTACGTCGTGACGTGCAGCGACGGCAAAAAGGACAACGGTCTTATAGTAAACACCGTGTCGCAGGTGACGAACACGCCGAACAGGATAGCGGTGACGATAAACAAGCAGAACTACTCTCACCACGTCATAAAGCAGACGGGCATAATGAACGTCAACTGTCTGTCGGTCGAGGCGCCTTTCTCCGTTTTCGAGAGCTTCGGCTTCCGCTCCGGCAGAAACGTCGATAAATTCGACACGATAACACCGCTCCATTCCGACAACGGTCTCGCGTTTTTACCGCAGTTCATCAACTCGTTCATGTCGCTCAAGGTCGAGCAGTATATCGACCTCGATACGCACGGTATGTTCATTTGCAGCGTGACCGAGGCGAGAGTCATATCCGACGCGGAGACGATGACGTATACGTATTATCAGAACAACGTCAAGCCGAAGCCCGAGACTGAGGGCAAAAAAGGCTTCGTATGCAAGGTATGCGGTTACGTTTACGAGGGCGACGAGCTTCCCGAGGACTTCGTATGCCCGCTCTGCAAGCACGGAGCCGCGGATTTCGAGCCGCTCTAAATAAAATGTAAAAAATTGTAAAATATCGTATAATACTATTGCAAATCCCGGTATTATATGGTAAAATACGGACAACTTAATACTTGCGGATACGGTTTGAAAAGTTGTAGACTGAGTAGATTAAAAATTATCCGGTTCAAATCCGGAACAACCACCATTCCTGTATTTGGACCCGAACGCGGATCGCCGCTTTTTGCGCTTTTTTCCCGCGTTTTTGATCCATCAGTCAGATATTGCCGTGTCCCGGTTTCATTTCTTTGGTGAGAAGAGTGCAGACCTATCGCGGGCGTTTTGCCCCGCGGTTTCTGCGCTCTTTATTTTTAAAATTCTTTGATTCAAAAGGAGAAACATTATGAAACTGAAAATCATTTCCCTGATCCTCGCGGCGCTTATGCTCGCCGCCGCGCTTACGGCCTGCACTCAGCCCGCGGGCACTGCCGATGACACGACAAAAAGCGCCGATACGACCGCAGCGGAGACGGCGAAGGAGACCGAAACCGGCAACACCGGGACGGAAAGCGCCGCAACGGAAGAAAACTACGACGGAAAGCTGATCTTCGATCACTCCATGCAGCTCAAATACGCGAAATGCTTCAGCGTGGATTACTACAAGGGCGGCTACAAGGTCGCAAAGCTTGTCGACAACACGACCATGCTCATAGTCCCCGAGGGGATGAGCGTACCCGCCGACAAGCCGGAAAACGCGATAGTGCTTCAACAGCCCGTCAATAACATTCTCGTATCCTCCACGCCCGTAACATCGCTTATCAACGCGATAGGCGCGCTCGACGCGATAAGCCTCACGACCTACGACGTGGATTCGTGGTATATCGACGACGTCAAAAACGCGCTGACGAGCGGAAAAATGACGTATATAGGCGACTACAAGGCGCCCGACTATGAAAAAATAACCGCCGCCGGAACGACGTTCAGCTTTTTCTCGACGATGCTTACCGACGACGTGAAGGAACAGCTTACCAACCTCAAGGTTGACGTTGTGCTCGACCAGTCCGCGAAGGAGGAACATCCTCTCGCCCGCGTCGAATGGGCGAAGCTTTACGGCGCGATATTCAACAAAGAGGAAGCCGCGGAGACTGTGTTCAACACGCAGGATAATTATATCGAAGAGCTTTCAAAGCTTGAAAAGACCGGCAAGACCGTGGCTATGTTCTACATAACCTCAAAGGGCGTGCTTTACGCGAGGAACGCCGACGACTATATGTCGAAAATGATAGCGCTCGCCGGCGGCGAATACGCGACGCGTTTCTTGAACGCGCCGCGATACTGTCCGATCTGAAGGCGGTCAAAAACGGCAACGTATGGTGCACGACGCCCGATTACTTCCAGATACAGAACACGATAGGAAACATGATAAACGATATGAGGCTTATGCTCGACGCCGGAGCTGACGTCGATAAGCTCACGTATCTGTTCAAGCTCAAATAATGGGATCGGCGGAAAACGCTTCCCTGATCGACCGCAGGAACAAGAGGAATACCGCGAGATACATAGCGGTATTCCTCATATTCGCGGTCTTGCTCGCCGCCGCCGTTATAGTCAGCATACGGATAGGCAGCGTTAAAATTTCAATAAATGAAATAATCCACATCATATTTACCGGCGACTCTGAAAACAAAGTCGCCTATAACGTTATATGGAAGATACGTCTTCCGCGCATCGCTCTCGCTTCTCTTCTCGGCGGGGCTTTGTCGTTGTCCGGCTTTCTTATCCAGACCTTTTTCAGGAATCCGATAGCCGGTCCTTTTGTGCTGGGCATTTCCTCCGGCGCGAAAATGTTTCTTGCGGTCACTACCATTGCGATGAACGGTATATTCGGCGCCATGCCCCTGCCGGTCACGGTGATCGCGTCCTTTGCCGGTTCCATCCTTTCTCTGCTTCTTGTTCTCGCGTTTACCGGCAGAGTCAAAAATATGTCGATGCTTCTTGTCATAGGCATAATGATCAGCTATATCTGCTCCGCCGTGACAGATCTTCTCATAAATTTCGCAAACGAATCGGATATAGTGAACCTCACGCACTGGTCGCTCGGCAGCTTTTCCGCGGCGACGTGGCAGGACGTCGGGATATCCCTTGCGATAGTCTTCCCGGCTTTACTCATCGCGTTTCTTTTCTCGAAGCCGATGAACGCGTATCTGCTCGGAGAGGGCTACGCGCACAGCCTCGGCGTGAACGTCAAGGGCTTCAGGGTGCTTCTCATAATCATAACCGGCGTTTTATCAGCCTGCGTCGCGGCGTTCGCCGGTCCCATCTCGTTCGTCGGCATAGCCGTGCCGCACATCGTGCGCCAGCTTTTGAAAACTCAGAAGCCGATACTTATGATACCGGCGTCGTTTTTGTGCGGCGCGTTGTTCTGCGTTTTATGCGACCTCGCGGCGAGAACGCTTTTCTCACCGTCGGAGCTTTCGATAAGCACGGTGACGAGCGCCGTCGGCGCGCCGATAGTTATATGGCTTATGGTGTCGAGGAGGCGTAAAAATGAGATCTGAAAACACCCCCAAATTAAGACTTGAATCGCTTACCGTCGGATATAACGGCGTGCCGCTCATTTCCGATATAAATCTTTCGCTCAATAAGGGCGAGATAATGACGCTCATAGGTCCGAACGGCGCGGGCAAATCGACCGTTCTCAAAAGCATAACAAGGCATCTTTCCGCTATTTCCGGCGTCGTATATCTTGACGAAAAGAATATGAGGACTATCGGCGGAAAAGAAACGGCGCAGAAGCTCGCCGTCGTGCTTACCGACCGTGTAAAGCCCGAGCTTATGAGCTGTTTTGAATTCGTCTCGGCGGGCCGGTATCCGTATACCGGTAGCTTCGGTATGCTTACGGCGCACGATAAAGAGGTCGTTTTGTCGGCGCTCGAAAAAGTGAACGCGCTCGATATAGCGGATAAGGATATATCGCAGATAAGCGACGGTCAGCGCCAGCGCATACTGCTCGCGCGGGCTGTTTGCCAGGAGCCGGAGGTCATAGTGCTTGACGAGCCGACGTCGTTCCTCGATATACGCCATAAAATAGAACTGCTCGGGATCCTTTCGGATATGGCTAAAAAAGGCGGTATTTCCGTCATTATGAGCCTGCATGAAATAGATCTTGCGGAGAGGATCTCCGATATAATAGTATGCGTGAAGGGCGACAGGATAGCCGCCTGCGGTACGCCGGAGGAGATATTCTCCGACGGTATGATAAAAGAATTATACGATATAGAAAACGGCTCGTTCGGCGCCCTGCTCGGCAATACGGAGCTGAAAGCGCCGGAGGGAGAAATAAAATGCTTTGTTTCGGGCGGCGGCGGATACGGCGTGCCGTTTTACCGCGCCCTGCAAAAGCGCGGCATACCCTTCGCCGCGGGGATACTGCCCGGGAACGATATTGATATCGCCGCCGCGGAGCCTCTCGCCACCGTCACGGTAAAGACCGCGCCGTACGAACCGGCGGGCGAGGACGAGATCGCTCTGGCGAAAAGCCTTATCGATTCGGTCCCTCTCGTCATAGACTGCGGCTGTCCGTCGGGCGAATACAACAGATATAACGCGGAGCTTCTGAAATACGCAAAGGAAAGCGGCAAAACCGTGATAAGCTCGCTCAAAGAGCTTTCGGAGGCGGATTTATGAGGACGCCGAGGGTCATAATAGCCGGAGTGTCGAGCGGAAGCGGAAAGACGACAGCCGTCTGCGCGATACTTTCGCTTTTAAAACAGAATAACGCGGACGTAAGGGCGTGCAAATGCGGACCCGATTACATAGACCCGATGTTCCACAGAAAGGTCACGGGAGTGCCGTGCGCCGGTCTCGATCCGTTTTTCTGCGACGGCGACCTTTTGAAATATCTGCTCTGCAAAAACGCGGGCGGACGCGTCACCGTGATCGAGGGAGTCATGGGCTATTACGACGGCACCGGCAAAACGGGGACGGACAACAGCACGTTCACCGTCGCCGGCAAAACGGATTCGCCCGTTATACTCGTCGTCGACGGAAAAGGCTCGTCCTCGTCGATCCTCGCGGTAACAGAGGGATTTCTGAAATTCACGGACGACAGCCGCATAAAAGGCGTGCTTTTAAACCGCGTATCGAAAATGAATTACGAAAACGTCCGCCGTCTTATGGCGGACCGCTTCGGCGATAAGATCGTCCCGGTCGGATATATACCGGAGCTGCCGGAAGACTGCCGCATACCGTCAAGGCATCTGGGACTTGTCACTGCGGACGAGATAACCGATCTTTCGCGCCGTATCGGCAGGACCGCCGCGCTCTGCCGCGAAACGATAGATATAAACGCGCTTCTCTCCGTCGCCGATACTGCGCCGGAGCTGATGTTCAAAGCGCCGAACATAAAAAGATACGGCAAAATAAAGCTCGCCGTCGCATACGACAACGCTTTCTGCTTTTACTACGGCGATACGCTCGATATGTTCAGGGAAATGGGCGCGGATATCGAATTCTTTTCCCCGCTTGACGATATGCCCGTGCCGGACGGCTCCGACGGACTTATTATCGGCGGCGGCTACCCGGAGCTTTACGCGGACAGGCTCGAATCGAATACAAAAGCGAAGGAAAGCGTTAAAAAAGCGGTTTTGTCCGGTATGCCCGTTATAGCGGAATGCGGCGGTTTTCAGTACCTCGGCAAAGAGCTTGACGGAAAAGAGATGTGCAATGTTCTCGGACACTCCTCGTACGATACGGGCGGGCTCGTCCGCTTCGGCTACGTTACGCTGACGTCAAAAAAGGACGGTCTTTTCGGAGCCGCGGGGACGGAGCTCAAAGCGCACGAATTCCACTACCTTGACAGCACGGATAACGGAAACGGTTTTACGGCGAAAAAGCCGAACGGAAAGGAATGGGAATGCGCGGTCTATACGGACACGCTTTACGCCGGATATCCGCATCTTTTCCTGATGTCGAATATAAGCGCGGCGGAAAGCTTTTATAAAAAATGCCTTGAATATAAGGAGAACAAACGATGATAATAACAGATCCCGAAAAAATCGAAGCGCGCAGCATGGAGATC
>CACZVC010000013.1 GCA_902784545.1 uncultured Ruminococcus sp.
ATAAGTTGTGTTTGCGTTGTATCATTAATTGTTGTAAGTCCTTCATTTCTGTCAATACGAGACATCAGTATTTTCGCTGAAATGAAGCGCTTATAATACGCTACCTTATTATAACGCAAAAGTGCGATAAAGTCAATATCTAAGCGGGTCGAAGCGACTTCCAAGATGTTATAAAATGTAACTTTTTCAAAAATAAAAACTGCACCAAGACGATTCGTGTCCTGGTGCAGCGATTGATTTGGCACTTATCTGAATATTGATTCGAGTCCTTCAAATTCGCTCTTTTTAAGTTCTTTGGTCGCATCGGCGTAAATGTTCATCGTTGTAGAGATCCGAGTCGAGCTGTTCCTTGTCACGGCTGTCACACTGATGCCACAGGCGAGCGTGACAGCGGAAAGCCTTTTACAGAGTGGGATTGATAACTGCTGTCACGTTTGTCACGCTGTCACGCATTACCAATTCTGTCATTGGGCTTATTGCTGCTTGTACCTACATCTGAAATAGGCGAATCCGGGTCGAAAATCGGGGATTTTTCGCGCTGTGCGCCGTTCAAAACAAGCGGGTAATTATTACCCTACCCACATATCAAAAGCGGCTCAGAGCGCTTTTTTCGTTCGGTCTGCACCGAGGGGTGAAGGAGGGCGTTCACGCTATGGACACCCTCGTATGGGGGTAAAGGTTCGCTGCTTTATAAATTACTTTTGCTTTCCTTTTATGCAACAGTATTATCAAGCCTGTTTCTGCTTGGCTTTCCGGCAAAACATATATTCACCTTGATTTTTTAAACTTTTTATAAAAACTATTGACAAATATATTCCTATATGGTATAATATTGATACGAATTAAATGCAGTTGTACTGCGAAAGGAATTATTATTATGAAAAAGATAACAATTGCAAATGCTCCGGTTTACACTTCACCCAATTCTATGACCTTGATTTGTACGGAAAAGCCTGACGGAACAACTAATCTCGCCACTCTCGCGTTCTGGACTTACGCTTCGACAAATCCGGGCAAAATAATGTTTGCGCTGAATAAGGGCGCGTATAGCCTCAATCTCCTCGCCGAGAAAAAAGAGCTTGTTCTTGCGATACCCGGCACTGAAATTGCGGGAGCACTTATCGGCTGCGGAACCTGCTCCGGTAAGGATACTGACAAAATTGCCAAATGCGGGCTTACAATGCAGGATGTTGAAGGTACTTCAATAAAAGCGCCCATACCTTGCAGGCTGCTCATACACGCAATTGTTGCTCAGACATTTGATGCAGACGACCATATAGTGCATCTTTGTGATGTCAAAGGTGTGTTTGCTGACGAGACCGTTGACGCGGTTTACGGTTGGAACGGCTACGCGGAGTTTGCAGCTGCACAGAAAAAGTAAAGGAGGAAAAGGCAGTCGTTCCCGCGGCTGCCTTGATCATTATGAAAGAACAAGGTGGTTTTCTTATTTCACAGATAAAGCAGATCGGCGGCAGAATATTTGAACAGATACTTGCCAAAAAGAACATTGACGCTTTCAATGGCGCGCAAGGGCGTATTCTTTATGTATTGTGGCAGGGTGACGGTATCCCGATAAATGAAATATCGCATCAGACCGGTCTTGCAGTCACATCTCTCACGAGCATGATCGACAGAATGGAAGCTGCGGGACTTATCTATCGTGACCGCGGCGACAGCGACCGCAGAAAGATATTGATATACCTTACAGATAACGCCAAAACACTTGAAAAAGATTATGATCAGGTGACAAAGGAAATAAGCGGCATATACTATAAGGATTTCACAAAAGACGAAGTAAAGCAGTTTGAGAGTTATCTGCATCGCATCCTTAAAAATCTGGAGGAATATGAAAAATGAGCGTTTGCATAAAGTCTTTGATACAAAACCTTAATATCGTGATCGGCTGCACAATAGGCTGCGGCTATTGCTATGCGAGAAATAATGTAAAGCGCTTTCATACCATTGACGATTTTGAGAAGCCGGAGTTCTTTGAAAATAAACTTCGGATAATGGATAAACCCTGTCCGCATAATTTCCTGCTGACGGGTATGAGTGACCTTGCGGGCTGGAGTTCTGAGTGGCAGGAGCAGGTGTTTGAAATGATAAGCCGGAATCCACAGCATCAGTTTTTGTTTTTAACAAAGCGTCCCGATCTTCTCGATATAAAAACAGACCTTGAAAACGCTTGGTTCGGTGTCACTGTAACAAGAAAAGAGGAATTGTGGCGTATTGACGCACTTCGGGAAAATGTAAAAGCAAAGCATTATCACGCTACCTTTGAGCCGCTTTTCAACGATCCGGAGCAGGTCAATCTCAGAGGCATTGACTGGATAGTAGTGGGTACTATGACCGGAGCGTGCTGCAAAAAGATACATACCGAACCGGAATGGGCAGTTTCTTTGACTGAGCAGGCTCATTCTCTCAGCATACCCGTCTTTATGAAGGAAGATCTTTCGCCGATAATGGGCGATATGAATATGGTGCAGGAATTACCCGAAGCTTTCGGCAGGGTACTGGAGGAACAGAGAAAATGGCACAAATAACATCAGATAACATTATCATAGGAGACAGTGAGACAAAAAACATAATGACGAAATCAAACCTGCCTGTAGGCGGCTATTCGGTAAATCCGTATGTGGGCTGCACGCACGCCTGCAAGTATTGCTATGCCTCGTTTATGAAGCGTTTTACCGGACATACAGAAGAATGGGGAACCTTTCTCGATGTGAAGCATTGGGGGAAGATCAATAATCCGGCGAAGTATGCAGGTCAGCGTGTTGTTATCGGTTCCGTGACAGACGGTTACATTCCGCAGGAGGAACAATTTCGAAATACACGGAAGTTGTTGGAACAGCTCATTGGTAGCGGTGCGGATATACTTATCTGTACAAAATCCGACCTTGTTGTAAGGGATATTGACTTGCTCAAAGAACTCGGACAAGTCACAGTCTCGTGGTCAATAAACACCCTTGACGAACAGTTCAGAAGCGATATGGACAATGCTGTCAGTATCGAACGGCGAATAGCTGCTATGAAAAAGGTCTATGATGCAGGTATCAGAACGGTATGCTTTGTATCGCCGGTGTTCCCCGGTATCACTGACTTTGAGAAGATCTTTGAGCGCGTAAGAGAACAATGTGACCTGTTCTGGCTTGAAAATCTTAATTTGCGCGGTGGATTCAAGAAAACGATCATAGACTATATCGCGGAAAAACGCCCCGAACTGATACCGCTTTATGAGCGGATCTACAATAAGCACGACCGCAGTTATTTTGAGGAGCTGGAGAAAAAGGCTGAACAAATGGCTGAAAAGTATGATTGTCAGTTTGTGGACAATGAAATGCCGTATGGCAGAGTTCCAAAAGGTCACCCTGTAATTGTTGATTACTTTTATCACGAGGAAATACGCGGGTCTGATAATACCGGCAAGCGTAACAAGTAAGCTCGAAAATACATTTATAGAATCCGCGTTGTTATAAGCACATCTTCAAGCAAGTCCTTCGCATTAAAACTTTTGAGTTCGAGAAAAGCAACTAATTCTGAGATAATTGCCTGTTTCTTGAGCGAATCATCCATGCCAGTATAAAAGTCATCGGCATAGCAATAGAAGATATTATGCTCGTCAAGGACTTTCCGAAGTTCTGCACTGGATTTGCGATGCTCTATCATATTGAGTTTGAGCCATAGGTGGTAGTATGCGATTTATAAAGGAATACTGAAAATAAAAAAAGACCCTGAGAATTCTTATGTTCTCAAGGTCTTTGTTACAAAAATATGCGATTATTCAGGGGCTGCACAATCTGTTACATCGATTGTTGTACGATTGTTGTAAGTTTGTTGTAAGTTGCCGATTTTGGCTCCAAAAACTATGAAGGACATCCATACAACAATTTCGGTGTTTTAATACAGTTTTGCACCTGCCGGAATATGGGGATCAACCTGCAAAAGTGTAAGTTTTTCTTCTTCTCCGACGTGATGAACGGCGGAGAGAAGCATACCACAACTTTCGATACCCATCATAGCTCTCGGCGGGAGATTTGTTATTGCAATAAGAGTCTTGCCGATAAGCTGTTCAGGTTCGTAGAAAGCGTGAATACCGCTTAAAATGGTGCGATTCGTGCCTGTTCCGTCGTCGAGAGTGAACTTCAGGAGCTTCTTGGATTTCGGAACTGCTTCACATTCGAGGACTTTCACGGCGCGAAAATCGCTCTTTGAGAAGGTTTCAAAATCGACGAAATCAGCAAATAACGGCTCGATCTGAACGTTTGAAAAGTCGGGTTTTTCCGCCGAAATGATCGGAGCACCTTCAATTACGGGAGCCGCTTCGACCGGCTTTTCAGATGTCTCGGATTGTCCTTCTTTTTCCTCCGATCCGGTCTTGACGGACTTCATAGTCGGGAAGAGAAGCACGTCGCGGATGGCGGCGGAGTTGGTGAACAGCATACAGAGTCTGTCGATGCCGTAGCCTATGCCGCCCGTGGGGGGCATACCTATTTCAAGCGCGTTCAGGAAGTCCTCGTCAGTATGATTCGCTTCCTCGTCGCCTGCCGCCGCCAGAGCGTCCTGCTCTGCGAAACGGGCGCGCTGGTCTATCGGATCGTTCAGCTCGGAATAAGCGTTGCACATTTCCCAGCCGTTCATATAGAACTCGAAGCGCTCGACGTAATCGGGATCGTCGGGCTTGCGCTTTGTGAGCGGCGATATCTCGACCGGATGCTCCGTGACAAACGTCGGCTGTATCAGCTTATCCTCAACGTATTCGTCGAAGAAAAGATTTAAAATATCGCCCTTTTTATGTCTTTCCTCATACGCGATATTGTGCGCTTTTGCGACAGCTCTCGCTTCTTCAAGCGTCTTTATTTCTCTGAAATCGACGCCGGAATACTTCTTGACCGCGTCGAGCATCGTTATCCTTGCAAACGGCTTTTCAAGATCCATTTCAACGCCGTTGTAAACGATCTTGCCGCTGCCTAAAACCTCGTGCGCTATGTGGCGGAACAGATTTTCCGTCAGATTCATCATTCCCTCGTAGTCGGTGTACGCCTGATAAAGCTCCATAAGCGTGAATTCGGGGTTGTGGCGCGTGTCGATACCCTCGTTTCTGAAAACTCTGCCTATCTCGTAAACTCTTTCAAGTCCGCCGACGATAAGGCGCTTCAAATAAAGCTCAAGCGAAATGCGGAGCTTGAAATCCTCGTCCAGCGCGTTGAAATGCGTTTCAAACGGTCTTGCCGCGGCACCGCCGGCGTTCGGTACAAGCATCGGCGTTTCTACCTCTATGAAGCCCTGACCGTTGAGATAATTTCTGATACTGCTTATTATGCGCGATCTTTTGATCAGCGTATCCTTCGATTCGCTGTTCATTATAAGGTCGACGTAACGCTGACGGTAACGCATATCGGTATTTGTCAGCCCGTGGAATTTTTCGGGCAGGGGGCGCAGGCTCTTCGATAAAAGAACGACCTTTTCCGCGTGTATCGACGGCTCGCCCATTTTGGTGACGAAGGGCGTGCCTTCTATGCCGACTATATCGCCGATATCCATTTTTTTGAATTCGGCGTAAGCCTCCTCGCCCACGTTGTCGCGCGCGACGTAAGCCTGTACCTCGCCCTTCAGGTCCTGTATGTGGCAGAAGGACGCCTTGCCCATAACGCGCTTTGACATAAGTCTGCCCGCGACGGACAGCTTTTCGTCCACCTTCAAAGTCTTATATTCGTGCGTTTCGGGGTCGCAGTCGCCGGTTATATCGGCGCTGTGATGAGTTACGCTGTATTTTGTGATAACGAAGGGATCCTTGCCCGCCGCCTGCAGATCGGCAAGCTTCTGACGGCGCACCTTCAATATATCGGACAGCTCCTCCGCGTTGTTCTGTATGTTCTGATCGTTCGTCATTTTATTCCTTGCTCTTTTCTATTTTTTCGATTATTATCGTTAAGTCGCGTCTCGGCAGATGTACCGTCACCTTGTCGCCGGTCTTGGCGCCGATTATGGCTTTGCCTATCGGCGAGGTGTCGGATATTTTGTTTGAAAACGGGTCAGCCTCGGTAGAGCCGACGAGCACGTAATCCGTCAGCGTGCCTTTTTCGGCGTCCTTTACCGTTACGGTAACGCCGACGCTTACTCTGTCGTGCGATACGTCCTCGGTAGATACGAGGCGAACGTGTTTCAGCATCTGCTCAAGCTCCGTTATCCTGCCCTCTACCTGCGCCTGCTCCGTCCTTGCGGCTTCATATTCGCTGTTTTCGGACAAGTCTCCGAATTCCTTAGCCGTTTTTATAGCGTCCTTTACTTCCTGCTTTTTTACTGTCTTCAAATAATTCAGTTCATCTGTAAGTTTTTTTAAACCTTCTTCGGTTACTGTGATCTGTTCCATTACGGTTGCTCCTTGGTTATTTTTGTTTTATTATTTCAACAGCCTTTTTAAGCTGTTCATCATCTTCAAGCGCGAGCTTGTATAAGCTCGTATTTTTTGCCTTTTCGCTTTCCTCAACGACGACGTCGGGCGTTACGCCCTTGCCCTCGAAGTTATCCGATACCGGGGGAGAGTAGAGGCTTGTGGAAACGTATACGACCGAGCCGTCGCTCAGACCGAACGGCGTCAGCACCGTGCCCTTGCCGTACGTCTGCGTGCCTATCACCGTCGCGTAATCGTAATCCTTCAACGCCGAGGTGAAAAGCTCCGCGGCGGAGGCGGTCTTGCCGTTTACGAGCACCACCATCGGCATTTTAAGGCAAGCGGCGTCCGATTTCATTTCCTCGTAGTTGCCGTTTGCGTCAGTTATCCTCGCGGTCACACCCTCGGGCAGGATATAGTCGAGTATCGCCTCTATCGAGCCGTACAAGCCGCCGGAGTTGTTTCTCACGTCGAATATGATCCTGTCGCAGCCAAGCTCAGTCACTTTGGCGACCGCGGCTTCCAGCTCACCGGGCGTCTGCACGTAAAAGTTGGATATGGATATTACCGCGATATTCCCGATGTTTTTATATCTTACCGTGCGCGATTCATACGCTCTGCGCACTATATCGAACGTCATTTCGTCAAGCTTGTCGCCGCGCAGTATCTTGATCTTTACCTTGGTGCCGGACTGTCCGCGTATCTTCGCCACGGTATAGTCCATATTGCGCCCGACTATGCTTTCGCCGTCGACCTCGATTATGCGGTCGCCGACGAGCAGACCGGCTTCCTCGGCGGACGAGCCCTCGAACACGTCGAGTATCTCAACGCAGGACATATCGTAATCCCACGTCGCGTAAACGCCTATGCCCTCGCCCTCGGAATTGAGCTCCTTTTTGTATTCCGCGTATTCCTCGGCGGTCATATAAAAGGCGTATTTATCCTCCGTGCCGAAGATGTAGCCGCGGACGAGACCGTCTACAAGCGTTTCTTCGTCGATCTTATTTATATAATATTTTTTATATATTTCCTCTATTTCGCGGAGCTTGCTGTCGGAAAAGCGGCTCATGTTTATGCTTGCGAGCTTTGTATGATAGCTCTGCCGCACGGCTAAAAACGTTATCTGCGCCGTAAGCACCGCTATGGCGAGCGCCGCAATTACAGCCGCGAAAAGCGGTATTTTTATAACGCCTTTGCGCTTTTTCTCTTTTTTCGGAGGCTCGGGCTGCGCGTCGTCCGGTATGCGCGTAACGTCCGGCTCCGGTTGAATATCGTCCGGTATGCGCGTTACATCCGGCGATGACGGGGCGCCGGCTGTCTCCGGCTCTGACGGCTCCGTCACGTTTTCGACGGTTTCCGTTCCGTTGTTTTCAATATCTGACATTTATATGCTGTTTTTTCCTTTCCGAAAATAATGATTGACGGACGCGGCGTTTTCCCCGCGTCCGTTTGTTTGTTGTGACGTTTATCAATAGAAATGCTTTCTCGGACTGTTCATATCGTCGTATCTCGGCGCGTCGTTCTTGTGAGCCTTGTAGACGTCCGGGAAGTAGTCCATCGGGTCCTGCTTCGTCTTGCCGTCCGGCAGGATTATTTCAAAATGCAGGTGGTTGCCCGTGGAAGCGCCGGTCGTACCGACGAGGGCTATCGTTTCACCCTGCTCGACCATGTCGCCGGCCTTGACGAGCAGCTTCGAGGCGTGGGCGTAAAGCGTTGAATAACCGTCCGAATGGAGTATAACGACGTGATTGCCGTATGACGACGAATACTGCGCCTTTATGACCTTGCCGGCTTTTGAGGCGAGTATCGTAACGCCTCTGTTTGCCGCGAGGTCGACCGCCTTATGGAACCTTATGCCGGCTTTCAGCGGGTTTGGCTCGTAGCCGAACCAGCCGGATACGCGGAACTGATTCATCGGCAAGGGCCACATATAACCGCCGCTGCCGTATTTTGAGGTGTTGCCCGCGGCTTGCCTTGCAGCTTCCTCGGCGCGCGCTCTCGCCTCGCGCTCCTGACGTTCCTTTTCCTCTTTTTCGCGGCGGATGCGTTCCTCCTCCTGCTTTACGAGCTCCGCTTCCTCCTTCTGCGCCTTCGCTATCTGCGCGGCGAGCGCCTTCTCGGCGTCCTCGCTCGCTTCGAGAACGGAGTTTATCTCCTTCTGATCGTCCTCGAGCTTTGCGATATAGAGTATTGCATCCGCTTTCAGCTTTTCGGATTCTTCAAGCTGTTCTTTAAGCGATTCGACGTATTCGCGCTGTTCGTTTTGCGTTACGTTCAGATCGTATTTCTGCCCCTCGTATTTTGTGTCGGTGTTCTCGAGACCCTGCATCAGGTGCTCCTGATAATCCATGAGGGTGCCTATATAATGTATGTTTGACAGAAAATCCGAAAGTGAAGCGCTTTCAAGCAGGAATTCGATCGTTTTGAAAGCCGACGAGCCGGATTCGTAATCGTAGCGCAGAAATTCGATAAGGGACGCCTCCTGCGCCGCAATTTCCTCCTCCGTCTGCCTTATCTCCTCCTCTTTAAGCTCTATGTAGCCGTCGTAGGCGGCTATAAGATCCTCGGTGGTAAGGATCCCGTCGTTTAAAACGTCGATCCTCGTTATGAGGTCCGCAACGTCGTTTTCGGTATTTTCAATGTCGTTTTTGATATTCTCGATCTTTTTCCGGGCCGCTTCGGACGCCGCCGACTGCTCCTTCAAAAGCGCCTTAAGACCGCTTATTTCATTTTGCTTTGCTTTGATCGCGTCGTTCGTGACCGCCGCGCCGGGTATGGCTGTCAGCACGGAGAACGCCGTTAAAAGAGCAAGCATAAGGGAAAGCGTCTTTATCAGCTTTTTCATTCTGACCTCCCGCGGAATATCCGCAAATTCATCAAACCTTAATGTGCTTTGACAACGATATTTTCGAACCGATATAGCAGGTAAGGAAGCTCAGAGCCAGAACGCCGAGCGCCACGAAATACCATATATCGGAAAACGGGACTATTTTTATTATTCCGCTCGCGCCCGTGTTTGCGGCGAGCAGACCGAACAGATAGTTGTACGTTATGAGGTGCAGTAAAAACGCTATGACCGCGGCGATAAGCCCGGTAAACAGCGATTCGACCATGAACGGGAACGATATGAACCAGCCCGTCGCGCCGATGTACCGCATTATCTCAATTTCCTCGCTCCGGCTGTTTATCGCCATCCTCACCGTGTTCATTATTATGACGACGGAAATGAAGATAAGCACGAGCATAAACGAGCCGAATATCCAGAGTATCGTGTTTTTCAGCTTTTCAAGCGTGTTCGCCGTTTCGAGCTTATCCTCGACGGCGCGGAATTCCGGGAATTCCTTTTTGTTTTTCAGCTCGAAAAGCAGATTTACCGCGTCCTGATCCGTGCCCGAATACGTTATTGTGTAGATCTCGAAAAACGGGTTGTTCTCCTCGTTGAAGCGGTCGAGCACCTGCGGGTGCTGCGCGTATTTTTCGCGCATGTTTTCAAGCGCCTCTTCGCGCGAGGTGAATTTCACGCTGTCGACGTGCGGCAGCTTAACAAGTCTGTTGTAAAGCGAATCGAGCTCCTCGTCGGAGAGCTTTTCGTAATTGCACATACAGACTATCTCGTTCAGCTCGTTCAGCGAGTTCAGGTTTATGTAAAGATTGTAGATTATGAGTCCGAAGCAGCCGGATATGAAAAGGCACGAGGTGAGTATGAGTACCGAGGCGAGCGACATAAGGCCGTTTCTCGAAAAGCCCTTGAAGCTACGCGACATAAGATATGAAAAGCTGTATTTACGCATCGGCGCCCACCTCCGCGTGCTTGGAATCATATACTATGCGTCCGCGCTCGAACTTAACGACGCGCTTGTTTTCGTAGTTCGATATCAGCTTGACGTCGTGCGTTATTATAAGCACCGTGCGCTTGCCGTTGTCCCCGAGGGAAACGAGCAGATCCATGACCTCGCGGCTCATGGAGGGGGAGAGGTTCGCCGTCGGCTCGTCGGCTATAAGTATCTTCGGGTTGTTGACGAGCGCCCTCGCCAGAGCCGTCCTCTGCTGTTCGCCGCCGGAGATCTCAAGCGGGAAGTGATTCGCGCGGGCGGATATGTCGAGCATTGAAAGCACGAGAGGAACGGTCGTTTTTATCGCTTTTGACGATTTTCCCAAAACGCGCATTGCGAACGCAACGTTTTCGTATACCGTGTATTTTGAAAACAGCTTGAAGTCCTGGAAATCCATCCCTATCTGACTTCTGTATTCCGGTATCCTGCGTTTTTTTATCCTCCGCAGATCGTAGCCGTTTACGACGAGAGAGCCGGAGGTAGGCACCTCCATCCTCGTAAGAAGCCGCATGAGCGTCGTTTTGCCCGCGCCGTTGCTTCCGACAAGGAAAACCACCTCTCCGTCGTCGATTTTGAGGTTTATATCGTTCAGCGCCGTGACTGTGGTGTCGCGCGCCGCGGAACGGTACGTTTTCGTAACGTGTCTGAATTCTATCATTATTGTTCCGTATCAGAATTTCACGGGCTTGCTTGACAGGTATTTTTTGACCATCAGCGCCACCTTGAAGGTGATGGCGTCGTCAAATTCACGCAGGTCGAGCCCGGTCATTTTTTTGATTTTTTCAAGTCTGTAAACAAGCGTGTTCCTGTGTACGAACAGCTTGCGCGAGGTCTCGGAAACGTTCAGGTTGTTTTCAAAGAAGCACTGTATCGTCTGAAGCGTTTCGCGGTCGAGCTGGTCGAGCGATTCTTTTTTGAATATCTCGTGCAAAAACATCTCGCAAAGCGTCGTCGGAAGCTGATATATAAGCCTGCCGATGCCGAGGTTTTCGTACGCCACTATATCCTTTTCGGTGTCGAACACCTTGCCGACCTCAAGCGCGACCTGCGCCTCCTTGAACGAGCGCGCCAGATCCTTTACGCCGTCCGCCGCCGTGCCTATGCCGATAGATACCTTCGTATAAAACTCCGACTGCACCGTATCGGATATCTGCTTGGCGAGATTGTATATCTCCTGCGGATCGTAATTCGGCTTGACCTCTTTTACGAGCACTATATCGTGCTCGCCCACGCTTATGACGTAGTCCTTGTTCTTGTCCGGGAACATACCGGAGATCATATCGAAAGGCACCGCGTCTGAGCGGGAGTTGAATTTGATAAGCATAACGACGCGCAGAACGTCGATATTGAAATGCAGTTCTTTTGATTTTATGTAAATGTCGGACGGAAGTATGTTGTCAAGTATGATGTTTTTGATGAAAGAGCTTTTGTCATACTTTTCGTCATAGAGGTTTTTGATATTGTTCAGAGATACGGATAAGATACCGCATATCTTTTCCGCCATTTTGTCCTCGCCCTCGGCGAAAACTATGTATTCGGCTTTCGCGGCGGAGCCTATGGGACGGTACGTGTAGCCGTTTATGCAAACGGTCTCCGAGGTGTACGCAAGCTCATCTCTTACTCCGCGGCGTATTTCGCCGATACGGACGAGCTCGGAGCACGAGATGACGGCGCCGTTTTCGTCTATAACGCCGATCGTACGGTCCACCACGTCCTTCATCTGATGAATTATGCTCTGAAACAGCCTGTTTGACATATCTTTGACCTATTCCTTTACCATTTTATATATATAACGCGCTTATTATATAATATTTTTCCGTAAAATTCTATATAATACACAAAATTTTTTATAAACTTTTATGTATTTTGCGTATATATTTGTGATTTTTGACGAATCACAAAAACTCATAACCTATGCACGACATAACGAATACCGGTGCGGTCTCACAGCGCAGGATCCTTTTTCCGAGCGTGACCGGCGTTATGCCGCGGCTCCGCGCCATATCCGCCTCACCCTCCGTGTAGCCGCCCTCGGGACCGATGAACACGTAAAGATCGCCGGTATAGCCCGATATGACGGAGCGGAGAGATACGCCGTATTCCTTTTCGTAGCAGAAGACCGCGGCGGCGTTTTCCGGCACGGATTCCACCGCGCGGCGGAAGTCTGTCATTCCGCGCACCTCGGGTATCGCGCCCCTGCCGCACTGCTGAGCCGCCTCGCGGCAGATATCGCGGTATCTGAGCAGCTTTTTGTCAAACGAAGCCTTGTCCGGACGGCTTATACAGCGGTCGCTCATAACGGGTATCACGCACGATACGCCGAGCTCCGTCGTTTTCTGCAATATGAATTCAAACTTGTCGCCCTTCGGGTACGACTGACAGAGAAAGACCCTGACGGGCAGCTCCTCGGGAGAGGGCGCGACGTCAAGGATCTTGCATACGGTCCTTGCGGCGGAAGACTCTTCTATAACGCACAGAGCGTCTTTGCCCCTGCCGTCGCAGACGGTTATCATCTCGCCCGGCCGCATACGCAGAGCGGAGGCGACGTGTACGGAATCTTTTCCCGTAAGCGTAATAACGCCGCCCCTGTCATCTGTAAAATCGCTGAAAATGCGCGTCATTTATCGTCGTCCTCGGGTATTACGACGGCTAAAAATTCGCAGTCGCGGCCGCCCGTCGCTATCATTCCGTGCGGATATTTAGAATCGAGATATATGCAGTCGCCCGCTTCGAGTATTTCGGTCTTTCCGTTTACAGTCATACGCAGCGTGCCGGATATGACAAGGTCGAATTCCTGACCGCCGTGTACCGAAAGCGGTATTGGAGAGCTCTGCGCCTCGTCGGAATACGGCGCCGTGACCATAAACGGCTCAACCTTGCGCCCCTTGAACAGATACGATATGTTCTTGTACGAAAAACCGCGGCGGCGCTCCACCGGCGTACCCTCGTTCTTTTTCACGACCTGATAAACGGAGAGCCTCGGCGTTTCGCCCATTATAAGGTCGGTAACGTCAACGCCTAAATGGTGCGCGCATTTGTATAAAAACGATATCGGTATATCCCTCTCGCCCTTTTCGCAGGCGGTGTAAAATTCGACGTCGGTCCCCGTGACCTCCGCCATCTCCTCAACGGAAATATCGAGTATGTCGCGCATGGCGAACAAACGCGTGCCGATGTTTTTTAAATCAGACTGTTCCATATTTATCCCTCTCAAGCTTTGTTATGTATATTCTACCATATTTTTTTACATATTTCAATAGATTATATGCGTTATGCGGTTGATTTTTTTTTATTTTTCGGTTATAATTCGGTTAATGAAATAAATTCGGGGTGTGTTATGGCTGTTTTTTACGGTTTTTCCGATTACGTTGAAAGACTTGAAAACGCGGGTCTCGTCCGTGAATACGGCGGCGAGCCCGGTACGGATATAAAAATTTTATGCGCCGACTCTAAAAAAGCGGGTGACGGCGCGATGTTCGTCTGCAAGGGCAATCATTTCAAGCCGGAGTATCTGGCGGACGCGGAGGCGCGCGGCGCGGTATGCTATGTTTCCGAAAAAAAATATGATACCAAGCTGCCGTATATAATCGTTTCCGACGTGCGCGCGGCGCTCGCCGAGCTTTCGGATATGTATTACGGCTCGCCGTGGAAAAAACTGCGCGTGACCGCCGTGACCGGCACGAAGGGCAAAACGACCGTGATATACTACACGAAAGCGCTGATCGACGCGTACTCGAAAAAGCACGGCGGCCGCCCCTGCGGTCTTATTTCCGGCATCGAAACGTTCGACGGAAAAGAACTGACGGAGAGCGTCAATACTACGCCGGAGTCGATAGATCTTCAGCGCATTTTCTCCGATATGGCGGAAAACGGACTTCACAGCGCGGTCTGTGAGGTGTCGAGCCAGGCGCTCAAATACAGCCGCGTAAGGTGTACGACGTTCGATACCGCCGTGTTCACGAACATCGGAGAGGATCATATATCGCCCGTCGAGCATCCCGATTTCGAGGATTATTTTTCGTCCAAATTACAGATATTCTCACATTGTAAAAGAGCCGTCATAAACCGCGAAAGCGCGTATTTCCCGCGCGTTCTCGCCGCCGCTTCGGTATGCGAAAGTATAGTCACGTTCGGCAATACGCCCGACTGCACCGTGTATTATCACGACGTCAGAAAAGAGAACGGCAAAACGTGCTTCACGCTTGAAACGCCGGATTTCAAGGGCGATTTTTCGCTCGCAATAGCCGGCTTCTTCAACGCCTCTAACGCCGCCGCCGCGGTCGCCGCGACTTTGCCGTACGGCATAGACGAGGAAACGGTGAGAGAGGTCTTGTCGGAAACGAAGGTCTCCGGCAGGATGGAAACGTATTCTTCACCCGACGGCAGGATAACCGCGATAGTCGACTACGCGCACAACGAAATGTCGTACGAGCAGGTCTTCTCCTACGCGCTGAAGGAATATCCCGGCAGGCGCGTCGTCTCCGTTTTCGGCGCAACGGGGAACAAGGCGGAAAACAGACGGTACACGCTCGGAAAAATAGCCGGAAAATACAGCGATCTTGTTATAATCACATCGGAGCATCCCGATTACGAAAGCCCGTACGCGATAGCGGAGCAGATAGCCGAGGGTGTAAAGGACGGCGGCAAGGCGGGATGTGCGTTCATAGAGGACAGGGAGCTTGCGATAATCACCGCGGTAAAGACCGCGGAGCCGGACACGCTTCTGCTCGTGCTCGGCGAGGGAAACGAAACCACGCAGAGGATAAAGGGTGTTTTACACACGCGCCGCTCCGACAGCCGTCTCGTCCTCGACGGCTTCAAGGAGAGATACGAAGTGAAGGAAAGGGTAAAAGCGTAATGAAAAAAACGGCTTTTCTTATTATGATCGCCGTACTGTGCGCGGCGGTCCTTACGTCGTGCTCGGAAAAAACGGCTGAGGGACAAAGCGGTTTCAGATCGCCCTCGGCGCTCGCCGGGCTTTTGAGCGCATATTTCAAAAGCCTTGATTCCAACCTTCTTTATCCGTCGGAGAACGCTGCGGCGTCGTCCGATATAGAGTTTTCATACAGCACGGATGACGGAGTGCAGACGGAGCACAAGGCTCTTGCCGCATCTTATTTCAAGGAGAAAAAAGCGCTTTCCGTCGGTATAGGCGATCACATAATCGACGTCGCCGGCACGGTATCGTTTGACGGCGCCGCGCTGCGCGACATAACGTCGGAGCTTATGCTCCGGACGGTTTCTTCGGCGTTCGTAACTGCTTTCTGCGATAAATCGTCGTCCGGCGATTTCACCACCGCGCCGGACAGCATAAGAGCCGCGGAGGACGACGTCGAGGTCAGCAGGATAACGCTGAAGCTCGACGAAAAACGGTACGGCGAGGCGCTCGAGCTTGCGATCTCGTCTGTTGAGGGCGATGAAGCATCGCACCGTTTTCTTGCCGACATCGCTGATCTTTACTGTTTTCTGCACGGCAGGGAGCAGAGCGGAGAGGAGCTTTTGGCTGAAATAAAGGAGGCGCTTCTCAAAACGAAGAATAACGGCGGCGTCGTATGGCAGAGATACGTAAGAAACGGCGTGACCGTCGCGGAGAGGATAAAGGTCGGCGACGATCTTTTCAGATATATAATCGCCGAAGCCGAAACGTATACGGAGCTTGACCTCGAGGTGCGTTTGGGCGGGAAAACGTTTACCGCCGCTTATGAAATGAGAAAGACCGGAATGTCCGATTCGTATAACATAAGGCTCGCCGCGGGCGACGAGATAACGTATTTCGACGGCAAGGCTGAAAGCGCTTTCAAAAGCGGCACCGCGGAATTCAGACTCCGAGCGACAAAGAACGAAAACGTGGTCAACGCGTTTGAAATGACGGTAAAATTCAACGGCGTCAATAAGCTCACATATACGGGAAACGGAAGCAAAACGAAAAACGGCGGCAAAAAAACGTTCGATTTCGAGCTCGTTTTCTCCCCGAAAGAAACGTCCGCCCCGGCGCCCGCGCAGGGCTCCGCGGGAATTACCGAAGCGATAAAAAAGCTGGCGAAATAAAACTCCGGCGAAAATAAAGAAAAAGAACAGGTTGGATCTTCAATCTGTTCTTTGTTTTTAAGCTCGCCCGACAGGGCGAATTTAGCTCGGCGAAGCCGAATTTAGCTTGCCGAAGGCAAATTTAGCTCGGCGAAGCCGAATTTAGCTCAACGAAGTTGAATTTAGCTTTTTCAGCTAAATAGCGCACCTACGGCGCGCAGCTAAATAGCCGCTGCGCGGCAGCTAAATAGACGCTTCGCGTCTGCTAAATAGACGCTACGCGGCAGCTAAATAATACGCCTATGGCGTATAGCTAAATAGCCGCTACGCGGCAGCTAAATAGCCACTGTGCGGCAGCTAAATAGCCGCTGTGCGGCAGCTAAATAGCGCACCTACGGCGCGCAGCTAAATAGCCGCTGCGCGGCAGCTGACAGGATTCGCCCCATACAGCTCGCCCGACAGGGCGTATTTAGCTCGGCGAAGCCGAATTTAGCTTGCCGAAGGCAAATTTAGCTCGCCCGACAGGGCGTATTTAGCTCAACGAAGTTGAATTTAGCTCGCCGAAGGCGAATCCTTCTCTTTGTCAAGCATATCCACAAGATACGCAATCGTTCCGTCCATACAGTGGCAGGTCACGATGTCCGCGATGGCGACGATCTTATCCATACCGGACGAGGGGACGACGGCAAAATCGGCTTTTTTCAGCATATCCTCGTCGTTTTCAAAGTCGCCGCAGCAGTACGTCGTATAATCTCCGAGCATTTTTTTCATATAACGCACCTGATTGCCCTTGGTGGCGGCGGGATCGAGCAGCTCGAGCAAAGTGGGACACGAAAACGAGACCGCGAATTTTTCATATCCGCCGTTTTCTCTTACGTATTCGCTCGCCGCCGTTACCTGTTCGCGGCTTCCCACAAGCACTATTTTGTTCCAGCCGTCCGTCGGCATATCATCAAAATCGTACGTTTTTACGTTTGATATGTAGTTTTTCAGATCTTTGTATGCCGCCGGGTTTATCTCGGGCGTCATATATCCCTTGCCGCGGTTTATGCGTATGCCGATATCCGGCATTTCATCTTTAAGCCCTTTGAGGAACGGCAGGGCGTACGAGGCGTCGACGCAGATCTCGTTTATCCTCGTATCCGTTTTTACGTCGTACAAATAGCTTCCGTTCGACATGACGGCGGGTGCGTTCGTCAGCTCGAAAAAGTCGGGAACGACGCTTTTTACCGAATACTCGACCCTTCCCGTTGCGAAAGTGAAAAGACCGCCCTCGGATTTGAAATATTCAATCGCCTCGTTGTTTTTTCTTACGCCGTCGGCGGAGCCGGTGTACGTTCCGTCAATGTCGGAGATTATTATTTTGCCTTTGAACTTCATTTTTCTGTTCCTTATAAAACGTTTATTCCCGCCTCGGCGGCGGCGTACATCAGTTTTGCTTCTTTATCGTCGGAAAGACCGCAGAGCGGCGCGCGCACCTCCGGGGATATAAGTCCGAGAGACGCCATAACGGTTTTTACCGGCACGGGATTCGTATCGCATTCAAGCGCTTTCAAAAACGGATAAAGCGTATAAAACGCCTCGCGCGAGGCTTTGAGATCGCCTTTTTCGTATTCTTTCCATATCGCGCACGTTTTGTCCGGCTCTATATTCGAGCTGACGGAAACTCCGCCTTTCGCTCCGGCGGCGAGAAAGTGATACAAAAGCGTGTCGCAGCCGCAGAAAAAGTCGAGCAGCGGCGCCGCGTCCGCCTTCGCCGTTACCGACTGCATATCGGGGGACGCCTCCTTTACGGCGACTATGTTTTCGTGCAGGGACAGAACGGATAAGGTTTCAGCCGATATATCCACGCCTGTCCTCGACGGCACGTTGTATACCACGACCGGCACGGGCGACGCGTCCGCGACGGCTATATAGTGCCTCAGTATGCCTCTCTGCGACGGCTTGTTGTAGTACGGCGCGACGACGAGCGCGAATTCCGCGCCGAGCGATGCGGCGCACTTTACCTTTTCGCACGCTTCCGCCGTGCTGTTAGAGCCGCAGCCGACAGTCACAGTTTTCCTGCCGGACAGTATCCTTACCGCTTCCTTTATCAGTGCGTCTTTTTCATCCCGCGTCACCGTAGGCGCCTCGCCCGTCGTTCCGAGTACGACCACGCCGGAAACGTCGGACTCCGCCTGAAGCTCGAGCAAACGCGCGAAGCCCGGCATATCGACGCCTCCTCCGGAAAACGGCGTGACCGCCGCCGTGTGTATACCGGCGGGAAAAACGCCGGTCTTTTTATCGTTCATATAAATATCTCCGTAAAATAATGTGAAAATTTAAATTAGGATATTGAAATTCATATAATACGACTGTATAATATAAATATCCTTACGGTATATAATATGACGAAAGAAACGCTGTGCCAGCAAAGCGCGACGGTGCGATTTTTGATTTTATCACAAAAACGCAAAAATGTCAAGGGCTTTGAAGCACAGACGGCGGGAAATTTGATATGCAGTCATTACACGATTATTTTTACGAGCTCCCGAAGGAGCTTATAGCGCAGACCCCGTGCGAGAAAAGGGATGGTTGCCGTATGCTCGTGCTCGACAGGAAGACCGGCGCCGTAACGCACAGGCATTTTTACGACGTTATCGATTATCTGAACAAAGGCGACTGCCTTGTGATAAACGACAGCCGCGTTATCCCCGCGCGCATCTACGGCGTTAAGGTCAGAAAGACGGATGACGAAAACGAGCCGTCCCGCGTCGAATGTCTGCTTCTGCGGCAGAGAGAGCTCGATACGTGGGAATGTATCGTCCGTCCCGGCAAGCGCGTGAAGACCGGCGCGGAGATCGATTTTTCCGGCGTTATGACCGGGCGCGTCGTATCGGTTTCCGACGACGGCAACCGGCTGATTAAATTCGATTACGATAAGACCGGCGGTGAGACCGTATATTCGGTGCTTGAAAAGATAGGCAGGATGCCTTTGCCGCCGTATATAACGCAGGAGCTTGACGACAACGACAAGTATCAGACAGTCTATGCGAACGAAAACGGCTCCGCCGCGGCACCGACCGCGGGGCTCCACTTTACCGATGAGCTTTTGAAGAAAATAAGCGATAAGGGCGTCGATATCGTGCGCGTTATGCTCCACGTCGGTCTCGGCACGTTCCGCCCCGTAAAAACGGAAAATATCGAAGACCATAAAATGCATTCCGAGTTTTTCACCGTTACGGAGGACGCCGCGCGCCGCATAAACGAATGCCGCAAAAGAGGCGGCAGGATAATAAGCGT
>CACZVC010000014.1 GCA_902784545.1 uncultured Ruminococcus sp.
TCCCCCCCACCGCGCCGCGCGCTTGTTTTTATTTTCATACCGGAATCAAATGTAAACGCTTAACTGATTTCAGTTAAGAGCGGCTTCGCCGCATTTAAAGAACAAAAAGAAAACGGGAGGGTAGACCCCTCCCCTACAAGTGACGTTTCCGATTTTTATTCTTTATTCTTTGTTCTTTCTTCTTTATTCTTTATAAATTCTTTCCGCGGGAGGGCGGACCCCTCCCCTACAAACGGCTTCGTTTATTGTGCGGAGAAAATTCGCGGGAGGGCAGACCCCTCCCCTACAAATACTCCGATTTTTATTCTTTCTTCTTTTTTCTTTATTATTTATTATTTATAAACAAGTTTTACAGCCCTTTTTCCGCGAGGAATTCCTCTATCGTCCTGTCGTACGCCTCCTCGTCGTTTATGCGTATCCTCGAATGGGCGCCTTTGGGGAAGTAGACGAGCTTTTTATCGGCGGACGGGCATTTGTCGTAAAGCTTTTGCGCAAGCTCGGGCATCGAATACGTGTCCTCCCGGCTTTGAAGCATCAGTATCGGTTTTTTCATATACGCTATGCGCTTTATCGGTCCGTCGGTCACGACGTTCGCGCCGGATATAAAGAACAGATGGACGACGACGCCCCATGCCATCGGCACTATCGGCTTGTTTTTTTCCGTGAAATGGTTTTTAAGCGATTCGTAGAAGTTGACGTACATACCCTCGGTGACTATCGCCTTTATATGCTCCGGGCATTTTTTCGCCGTCGCCGCGAAAAGAGCGGTCGACGCGCCGATGCAGATGCCGTGAAGAACGACCGTGTTGTTGCCCTTCGCTTTCAAAAGCTCGCTCCACGCGATTATATCCTTATATTCCCTGTAACCGAGACTGTTTATCTTTCCTTCGGACAAGCCGTGCGCGCGGTTGTCTATAACGAGCACGTTATATCCGCTTTTTCTGTACGGCTCCGCGAAATAATACGAGTATAAACAGCCCTCCGTCCTGCCGGAGATTATGATAACGGCTTTGTCGCCGCCGAAATCGAAATACTCGCCGGCGAGCCTGAATCTGCCGCTTTTTACCTCGACCGGGCTTTTTTTATCCTTGTATTTTTCGCCCCATTCGATACCTGTATCGAACATCCGCTTGTATTCCGGATCGTCGGGGAAGCTGCATACGCGCCCCCATTTGTCCGGCTTGTTTCTAATGAGAAGCACCGAGTATATTATAAACGACATTACGAGCACCGGCAGAACGCCGAACAAAAGCAATGCCGCAATGACGGCAAGAATTATATAAAACCAAGCACCCATTATCAAAGATCCTTTATTCCGAAATACCTATTATAAAGCGGTAAACGCTCTGTCCGCCGTAAACGAACGTCGCTTCAAGCAAAGGAAAGCATTCGCTCAGCCTTCCGGCGAGTATCGCCTCCTGCTCGTCCGAAGCGGATTCGCCCTTGAAAATGACGCAGCTTTCCACGTCTTCGATACCGGGAACCGCTTTCAGCCCGTTTATAAGACAGTCGCACCAGTCGGTCGACGCGGCGGTAAGCTCGCCGTTTACGAGAACTATCTCCTCGCCCGCCTTGCACGAGGTCACGCCGTTTTCGTAATCCTTAGTCGCAACGGATTCGGTCAGAGTGACCGTGCTTTTCATACCCGCGCGCATCTGCTTTACGCGCATTTCAACGTCGTCGCTGTCCTGTATATCCATGGCGGCGGCGAAATATCCCTCCGCCGGGCTTTTTGTCGGCAGCACCTCGACGTTTTTCGCTTCGGCGAGACGCGCCGCCTGTTCAGCCGCCATAACGACGTTTTTGTTGTTCGGAAGCACCACGACCTTTTCTGCGTTCACCGCGCCGAGAGCGCGTATAAAGTCCTCCGTCGAGGCGTTGGCGGCGCCGGAGCTGTTTATTACGACGTCGCAGCCGAGCTCGCGGAAAACCTTTTCCATACCCTCGCCGTTTACCGCGGCGATCACAGTCAGAGCTTTTTTCTCGCCTTTCGCGGAGGCGAACGCCTCGTTGTGCTGTAACTGCATATTTTCGAGCTTGAAGGTCAGAAATTCGCCGAATTCCTGCGACAGCGTGATTATTTTCGCCGGGATGAACGTGTGTATATGCACCTTTATCCTGCGGCCGTCCTGTACGACCACGATCGAGGTACCGTAGAGCTTCAGATCCTCGATATACGATTTCAGAATGAATCTCTGCGTGTATTTTTCGCCCTTCATAAGCTGAAGGATGAATTCCATACAGTAGCCCTCTTCAAACGCGCTGTTCTCGTTGAAATACGAGGCGTCAATAGGCGGCTGGCTCGCCGACATCGTCACCGCCTCATCCGGCTCCTGCGCCTGATGGAGCTTGCCGTAAAGCTGATCGAGCATACCCTCGAATATGAGGATATAACCGTATGCGCCGCTGTCTATAACGCCGGATTCCTTCAATACCGGCAGAAGCTCCGGAGTGAACGACAGGCTTTTTCGCATCTCCGCCGCGTACATCGCGAGAAATTCCTCTATCGTCGTCCTGCGCGTCACCTGCGTCCTTATATGCTCGATGCCCTCGCGCGCGACGGTAAGGATCGTCCCCTCGACCGGGTGGACGACGGAGGCGTAAGCGGTCTTGTACGCCCTTATCAGCGCGTTGCGGAAAAGCGCCGGGGTTATAACGCCCGCGCGCGCAAGCTCCGTATACAGGCCTTTGAAAAGCTGTGAGAGTATAACGCCGGAATTTCCGCGCGCTCCGAGAAGCATACCGTCGGATACGGCTTTGAGATACGGTCCCGCCTCCTGCCTCGAAGCGGCGGAATTCAGGCCGTGCGAGAGGGTAAGCGACATATTTGTGCCGGTGTCGCCGTCGGGCACCGGGAAGACGTTCAATTTGTTTACTTCGTCTTTATGTGAAAGCAGGTTGTTCAACCCGTTTTTAAGCATTTTTTCAAGCTGGACGCCGTTGATTTTTATGTTGGACATTAAGAAATATTACCGCCTTGATCTTTATTTACATTGCTTTTTTTGCCGAGCGTCAGAAGTGATTTCGGCAGTATGAACGTCAGCGCGAGCGAAACGAGCGCGCCCGCCGCGCATATCACGGTCATATAGGTCATCGCGTTCCCGCCGTTTTCGCTGCCCTTTTTGAGCGCGACGAGGACGACGCCGGTCGCTATTCCCGACGCCACGCCGGCGAAAAGCCCCTGCACCGCGAAATACATTGCGGAATTGGACACGCCGCTTTTTTCCTCCTCCTCAGCCGCAAGCTGTGAAGGTATCGAATACGCGACGGCGAACATCGCGCCGATCGCAAACGAGCTTATAAGCCCGGTCACGATCGACAGCGCAAGCTTTACCGCGCCGTCCGGCGCGAAGCCCGTGCCGAACATTGCGAGCATACCGACCGAGAAGATGATGAGGATATAGCGGAAAGCCGCGCCGAAGCCGAAGCTTTTTTGTATTTTGTTGAAAAGTATGAGCGTGAACGGAACGGGCGCGAACGCCGCGCACATCACATATATCATATTCATACCGACAAAAGAGAAATACTCGTTTATTCCACCGAGAAACAACTGTACGCCGAACGTCATGAACGAATAAACGATCATCCACTTTACGAAATCAGCGTTTTTGAGCGTGTGTCTGAGCGACGGGAAAAGGTGAAGGCTTTTCGTCTTTTCCTTCGGCGCGTCTTTGTTCGACGGCTCCTTTATCATAAAGAACGGTATGAGCATTGTCGCCGAAAGCGGCAGGACGATAAGCGCGACTACCCTGATATTCAGCCCGTTCAGAAGCATCCTCACTACGACGAAGCCTAAAATGAAGTACACTATATCGCATACCGATTTTACGTTCGACATAAGCGAGCGCTGACGTTCGTTTTCCAGGATCTCCGTGTACGTCGCGTAATACGTTACCATTGTAAGCGTATAGGAGGTGTAGAATACGCAGAGCATAACGCCGTAGTAAACGGTGTTGAATACCGTCGCGCCGGACGGCTGGGGGATAAAAAGGAAAAACACGTACGAAAGGAGAAGCGGCGCGAGCCCGAGCAGAAGAGAAGGGCGCCGTCTGCCCCATTTTGTGCGCAGACCGTCCGTAAGAGCCGCCATCGGTATATCTATAACGCCGTCGATGATCTTTGAAACAAGCACGAACGACGCCCACAACGCCGCGACAACGAGGTCCCTCTGCGCGTACGTCTGAAACTTTACGGCGTCGCCGCTGAAGCCTCCGACCAAAAGCGCGCTGCACAGATAAGAGCCCATCATAGTGTTGAGCAGGTTTATGCCCATGCCCGACATCGCGTAGACGGTTATCTGTCCCTTTGTACGCAGTTTTTTCATTACGTTATTCCTTTGCTTCCAGATATTTGTTCAAAAGCTCGCGCTCGAAGCCGAGATCCTTCGATATGGGTCTGCCGACGTAATACGCCGCCATAAGCCCGGGTCCCACGTTTATGCCGCAGGACGGGAAAACGTCCTTAATATAAATCGCCTTCGGCTTGAATTTTTCTTCTATCAGCTTTTTGAATTCCTCCGCCTGAGGCAGACGGTTGGTCTGCGCTATGAATATTATCTGCTCCGAGGGATCTTCTATCGTTCCTTCGATATACGAGAGCAGAGCCGCGTACGCTTTTTTCGCGCCTTTGGCTTTGCCTATAACGGTGGTCATACCGTTGTAGTCGAATTCGCCTATGGGCTTTATACCCGCAAGCGCGCCGAAAAACGCCTTTGCGTGCGTAAGTCTGCCCTTTTTGGCGACGAAAGAAAGATCGTCGAGCCAGCCCGCCTGATGGAAACGGTTTTTGTTTTCCTCAAGCCAGCCCGTGACTTCGTCGAAGCCGAGCCCCTCGTTCCTCTTTTTCGCGGCGTAAAGCACCATAAGACCGAAGCCGGGGCCGAAGCGCATCGAATCTATTATCTGTACCTTGACCGGGTATTTTCTGCATATTTTTTCCTTCGCCTGAAGCGCGAAATTGTACGCGCCGCTCATAGCGGCGGATATGGTGCAGACGATCATATCGTCGCCCTCTGCCGCGTACGGCTCCATGGCGAGGTAAAATTCCTCAACGTTGGCGGGCGCCGTTGCGTATTCGTCGGGGCGCTTTTTTAAGTCGGCGTAAAATTCGTCGCGCGGCACCGCGTCCCAGGTCAGCGTTTCCCTGTATTCTTTTCCGCCGGGAAATACGAGATGCCCCGGCACCGTGACTACGCCGTATTCCTCGGTCAGCTCCTTCGTAAGGTCGCAGGTACCGTCCGCCATGATTATAAGTTTACTCATTTTTTCAGGTCTCCTTTTGTATATTTATCTAAAAAGTCGAAAACTTCTTTTCTCAGTTTATCGTCGCCCGTCGAAAAGGCGAGCGTGTGGTGCAGTCCTTCCGCCAAAAGCAGCTTCTTTTCCGAAGCGCACGATTCGTGCATAAGCACGCTGTCGCGGCAGTCGACCGTCATATCAGCCGTGCCGTGCAGGAAAAACGCGGGGATCCTGTTCTTTTTGAGCGCCTCCGCCGCCGATCTTCTCAAATCGTCCTTATAGCCGTGACGGAAGAAAAGGTTTATAACGGGCAGAAGCAGAAAGTCCGGCAGATGGCGTCGCTTGCAGTCGCGCGCTATCTGATTCCACGGCGTGTCGTAGCCGCAGTCGAAGACGATGGCTTTGACCTTTTCGCTCGTTATATCCTTCGCGGCGTACGCTATCGTCGTCGCGCCCATCGAAATGCCGTATAAAACGACCGACTTTATATTTTCCTGACCGTCAAACCAGTTTACCCACGACAAAACGTCGTTTGATTCGTACAGCCCGAGCGTGCAGTGCTCGCCGCCGCTGACGCTGTGCGCGCGCTGATAGACGAGAAGCACGTTATAGCCCTCGGCGATAAAACGCTCCGTGTGCATGCCGAAGTTTATTATCGGCGTGGCGGAAAAGCCGTGGAAAAAGGCGACGGTGCGGTCAAAGCCGAGGTCGATGAGATCGGCGTAAAGCGTTACTCCGTCGTAAGCCGTTATCCCGACGCGCTTCATCTCGTACGTCGATTCGACGCGGTCCGCCGCTTCGCGCATTTCCTTTTCAAACGGCGCGAAATACGTTTTTGAAACGTCTATCTCGTCAAGCGGCGTCGCGCTTTTTTTATTGAATATTTTTTTGTAAAAAACGATGGACGGCGCGAAAATAAATATCAGATACAGCAGGGCCGCTGTTCCGATCACCGCCGATATGATGTATAAAGCCGGCATTTTTTATCTCTTAGTAAATAACGGATTTTTCGTTTAGGTTACGTTTTTTTTAAATTCTGTCTGAAATCGACGCGGCGCCGTTTTCATACGAAAACACGCGAAGCTCCTCCGCTTCGGAGCAGACGGATATAACGCAGCCGAGCTCCTCCGGAGTGTCGAACGTCCTGATGCCGGGCTTCGACGTTTTTACCGATTTCAGCCTTCTGCCGCCCGCCGCGCTTTTCTTGCGCGAATAAAGCCGGTAAAGCTCTCTGCCCTCCGCGCGCTCGAATAAGCCGCATATCAGCTTTTTAAGCGTATTCTCGTCCGGGGAGCCGTACTGCGCGACGCCTATGCCCACGGGCTTGTTCGATACGGCGACCGCGGCGCAGCGCGCCGTTTTATCCGTCGATATGCAGACCCATTTGCCGTCCGCCTCGTATGTGAACGAGCCGGACGATACGTTCATATCGCGGTATATATCTAGCCCGCCCGAGCGCCTCGCCGCGTATTCGAGCATATCCTTTTCGGAATTTTTCGACAGATCCGTGAAATAGACGTCGAGCGTCACGCGGCTCTGCCATTTTTTCCGCATCGTCTCCTCCTGCTCGCTCCGCTTCACGCCGAAATAACATTCGTTCGCAAAATGCTCGCAGTTGTTGTGGAGCAGGTTGTAGCCGCCCTCGCCGAGCCTTGAACGCGCGGTCTTTACGGTCTGTTCGACCGGGAGGCGCTTTTTGCGCTCCGCGCGCGACAGGTCGAGGCACTGCACGACCCTGCCGGAGCTGAACGTATCTATATCAACGGCGCAGACGAGCGGCGGATCGTTTTTGTCCGCGTATTCGGGCAGGGGCGGATAACCGAACTGTATCACCTCGTCCTCGGATACGAATATCCCGTAATGGAACACGGAGCCGGTCTGTATACGCACCATGTCACCCTTTGCGCAGTCGCGCGGCGTCCACTTCATGACAGCTTCTTTTCGATATAGTCCACGACGTCGCCGAACGTTTCAAACGATGAAACTGTAACGTCGTCGAATCTTATGTCAAACGTCTCCTCTATCGCTATGACGGTGTAGAGCATATTTACGCTCGTCATTCCCAGCTCCGTCTGAAGCTTGGAGTCGTCCGTGCATTTTTCCGCCGTTTGCGGATCGTCCGAGGCGGATATCAGTATATCCTTTAATTTTTCGGTTATTTCTTCGCGTTTCATTTGCATTTATGATATCTCACTATCTTCATACTCGGCGTTCTTTCAAAATCCGTATCGCGTATCTCTATGCGGCTGACGCGCTGATACGGGGGAAGAGACGCGTTTATCTTTTCCATTTCGGCGGTTATATACGCCTTTACGTCGCCCTCTACGCCTTTAAGCTCGGTCACTCTCGGCACGACCTCGAGCGCTAAAATGTGACTGCCGTTCGGCAGAACGTCCTCGAACACCTGCGTGTCCTGAACGAACGCCGGCGCGTTGAAATGCGCCTCCACCTCGGCGGGCGACACGTTTTCGCCGTTTGACAAAACGATTATCTCCTTCGACCTGCCGGTGATATATAAGAATCCTTCCTCGTCGAATCTCACAAGGTCGCCGGTTTTGAACCAGCCGTCCTCGTACGAGGCTTCGTTTGCCGACGGGTCGATATAGCCTTTCATCATATTGTCGCCCTTTATCCAGAGCTCGCCGTCGACGACGCGCAGCGTCTGATTCGGGAACGGCAGACCGACGGATTCGGGCTTTGAAAGCGATTCCGGGTTGCCGGAAACGAGGTTTGCGGATTCCGTAAGGCCGTAGCCCGGCAGAAGCGCGACGCCCAGCTTCGCGTATTCCTTTATAAGATACGGGGAAACGGCGGCGGCGCCGCAGATTATCGTTTTAAGGTCGTCGCCGAGCATATTCTTTCCGAATTTGCGCGACAGCGTAAGCGCCATTTCCGCAAGCGCCGGAACGAGGACGAGTATCGTCGGACGGAAAACGGCTATATCGCGGAACATATCCTTGTTGTTCCGGCAGATGAACATCGCGCTGCCCGTGTAAAGCGACGTCATAAGGTTTCTTATAAGGCCGAAAACGTGGGACAGCGGCAGTATGAGCATATATCTCTGACCGAAAACGCGCTCGTAGCCGTAACAGCCGTTGACCGTGCCCTCCATAACGGCGCGGTGCGAAAGGACCGCCGCCTTGCTTTTGCCGGTCGTGCCGCCGGTGAACATTATCACGCAGTCGTCGTCGGGCGCGGATCCGGAGGCCGGTCTGCTTTCGTCCGAGACCGCCGTAACGCTTACAAGCGGAAGCTGAGGCGCGGCGGCTTTTACCGTCGACAGCTTTTCTTCAAGCGCGGGGTGATAGATAAGCTCCTTCGCGCCCATCATCATACAGCAGCCGTATACCGCGTCGGCGGGAAGCTGGGGCGGAAGCACTATAACGGACTTGCCGGAGGTGACGGCGGCGATATAAGCCTTTACGAACTCGTATGAGTTGGGGCAGAAAAGCGCCGCTCTTTTGCCGTCGTTAAGAAGCGGGCGGAAATGCGCCGCGTCGTCCTCAAGCTGCGAAAACGTTATTTTTCTTCCGTCGTCCTCAACGGCGACGCTGTCCGCGTATTCCTTTACGCAGTGCGCCCACATTTCGTTTACCGTGCCGAACGGCCTGATTTTTTCAAATTCCTCCGGTCGGGAGTATTTGCGGAAGCTCTCTCTGTCCGTCGTGTATATTTTATCCATTTTCATCCGTCTCCTTTTTATTTTTATAGTTATTGCAGATCTGCATAAGCCGCATTTCTTTTTCGTGCAGGAGCTTCGCCGCCTCGTCTATCTGCGAGAATTTCGGCCGCTCGCCGTATTTTTCCGTTACGGAAAACGGCTCTCCTATTACCGCTGTTATCCGCTCGTAAAAATGCTTTCTCGGTTTTATATATATCGGAATTATCGGCGCACCGCCCTGAAGCGACATAAGTATCATACCCGATTTGAACGACGACGGCGTGTCCGACTGCGTATGCACCGCCCCCTCGGGGAACATCGACACAAGCTCGCCGTTTTTGAGCACGTCCGTTATCTGCCGCATCGCCGTAAAGCTCATATCGCCGTTGTCTATCGGTATACATCGGAATTTTTTGAGCCAGAAGGCGCCGCGCTTGCTCGACATAAGCTCGGATTTGCATATAAACCTGTGCCGTCTGTACCAGATAACGAGCATGAGATACATCGGGTCTATCGTGCCGATATGATTCGATATGAGTATCGCCGGACCTTTTATTTTCTTTTTCGCCGCCTCCGATTCGTACAGCTTTTTCGGACGGAACCATAAAATGCCCGGCGCCGCCGTGAGCTTTACGAAATCGAACCAGAAGTATTCCGGCGAAAAAAGCTTATTTTTCCTGTTTTTCGCGTTCTTCAAGCAATTTCTCCAAATCAAGCAGTTTTTCGCGTATTTTTTCGTTCACCGCCTGAATATTTTCCTTATCCGACCTGTCGGGCGACGAAAACGCCGCCGGGTCTACCGGCTTCCCGATCATCACGCGGGCGCGCTCTTTTTTGAAATACGAGCCGTTCGTATATACCGGTATCAGCGGAACGCCGCAGCAAAGCGCCAGATACGCCGCCCCGGGCTTGAACGGCAGAGGTCTTTCCTCCCCCGGCTTCGGCAGTCTTCCCTCGGGAAAAACGCACAGAAGTCCGCCCTTGCGGAGGATTTTTTCGCATTTGCCCATAAAGCCGTATTCGTTCGCGTCGCGGTCGACTCTTATGCCGCCCATCATTTTCAAAAACGTGCCGAGCGGCTGTTTTTGAAACAGCACCTCCGCCATGACCGTGCGGAGCGTCCGCCCGAAAAACACGAAAAGGTATACGGCGTAGTCGAAGACCGAGGTGTGATTCGATACGACTATCGCGCCGCCCTTCACGCGCCTGCTCTGCGCCGCCCTGTCCTCGTAATATACCTTTGTGCGGAAGCATATAAGCTGCGGGATATATCCCGTTATCTTGACAAAGGCGTTAAATATTTTTACCGGCATTTTTCTTTTGTTCTTTCACGTACTCGCTCATCGCGTTCACCGTGGACAAGCCCGAGCCTGCGTCGGTCGGGAACGGAACGCCGAATTCGCGCTGTAATTCCGCTATTATCGCAAAATAATCGAGACTGCTTCCGCCCTCGTCGGCGAAAAGGTCCGATCTCGGGTCTATCTGCTCCTCCGGCTTGCCGAGCGCGCGCGCAAAACAGCCGCGTATGAATTCGCCGGTCGCGTCAAGCTCACCCGGAGCGTCCGCGTTTTCGGGCGTGACGAGAGTCATTTTGCCGCCTGTGTAGTCGGATAAAATACGTTTGCGGTTGAGCTTGAACTCGTCGCCCTGTATCAGGCTGTCGGAGGTGAAAACGACGCTTTTTACGCGCGACCTCACGTCAAGCGCGGCAAGCGCCGCGTCCGCGGACGCCTGTATCCTTTCAAGTCCGTCGGAGCCGGCGTAGCGGTTCACGGAGATCAGAAGCGTCGGTATATCCGCGCTTTCGGACGGCACGCCCAGAAGGCACGCGCCGCGCACGCCGTTTATGCGCTCGACCGCCTCCTCGACAGGGCAGGGATTCAGATTTTCACCGTCCGCGCCGATTATAAGGTCGTCTGCTCTACCGGTTATCTTATATCTGCCGCCCGTGCATTCGGCAAGGTCGTTCGTGTCGAAAAGCGCCGGGCGCTCCTTTTTTCTTCCGTCCTCTATTATATATTCGGCCATACATCTGCCGGAAACGAGCAGAGTGTTCCTGCCGGACAGCGCGTACGTTATGCCGTCGAGCGGCTTTCCGACGTAACCGGCGTTAAGGATCCTCGGGTCGGACGAAAGCTCGACCGAGGTTATGCCTATCTCCGACATACCGTAGCCGTTCGCCAGACGGTAGCCGATGTTGTTGAAAAAGCGGAGCACGTCCGCACCTATGCGGCTGCCGCCGGTTATCATAAAGCTTATGCTGTCGCCGAAAATGTTTTCGCGCACCTCTTTGAAGGCGAGCTTTGAAAACGCGTGATACAAAGGCGGACAGAATGAGAGGCGGTCGGCGATCTTCATGCCCTTTTCAAACTTGTTTACCGTCTTTTCGCCGCGGGAGTTTATCGTTTTGAGCGCCGTTTTGTAAACCGTCTCCCAGAAAAGCGGCACGGCGAAGATGTGCGTTACGTTGTGGCGCTTTACGGTGTTGACTATCGTTTCGGGCGACATATCGTTCAGATGGACGAACGTCCGCGAGAAAAACGCGAACCATATATACATTGCGACAAGCCCGAAAATGTGGTAAAAAGGCAGGAACGTAAGCTGTTTCAGCTCGCCGTTGTAATGCTTTTTTACCGCGCGGCAGGATTTTATTATACCGTAACTGCCCTTTATAAGGAAGTAGAATTCGCTCGCCGTGTAGGAGCAGATCTTTATGTGAGCCGACGTGCCGGACGACATAAGAAGCACGGACGAGCCGAAAACCTCGCCCGCCGGCATTCCCGCGGTCTTTTTTATATCCGACGGGAACACGGTCCTTACGGGAAACGTCCTGCCCGACGATATGACCGCCGCCGCGCCGCTTGCGTTCAGCGCGTACAAAAGGTTTTCGCCGCCGACGCGCATATTGAGCAGAAGCGGTCTGAATCCGGCGCGGAGGATCGCCCAGAAAAGCTCTATCCACAACAGACCGTTTTCCATGTAAAGCCCTATCACGCTGTCCCCTTCAAGGTCTGCGAACGTGCTTTTTAACGACTCCGAGAGCTTCAGCACGTCGTCGTAAGCCTCGCCGTACGTCGTCTTTATTATTCTGTAGCCCTCGCTTTTTTCATACATGACGTTGCTTTTTTCCGAGAACATCATTTCAAAAAGCGATTTGAAATCCTTGTCCGTTTTTTCGTATTCCGCGAGTTTTCCGTCCACAAAAGCGTTTATGCTTTTGTACCCGCCCAAAGTCCTTTTGTCCATTTTCCACCGTAACGCTTATATTTTTTTATAATATTATATAAATATTCATTTCAGTATACCACATACGAAAACAAAAGTCAAGCCTTTTAAGTTAATTTCGACGAAAAGGGAGAATTATCGACGGCGGCGGCCGGACGCGGTAAAACCGGGGGCGCGGGAGCTTTATATTGCGGATATTTCCCCGGTTTTTCAATTTTTTTTCGTTTTACCTATTGACAAACGCGAAAATCTGTGGTATAATCCAATTCCACAATAAAGCAGGATCCCGTCCTCACCCGGAGACGCCGACGGCGTCGGGTCAATAAATTCCACTGTCAAGGTGGATTTTTGCGGCGGGATGTGTTCCCGTCTTTTTTGTGCAATTATACCGGGAGGTGCGCAAAGATCAGCACGACTAAAGACAACACCCTTATCAACGACGATATAAACCTTAAAAGCGTCCGTCTCATCGACGAGGACGGGAAGCCTTTGGGTATCGTCACGTCGGATCAGGCACGCGAGCTTGCATACGACAAAAATTTGGACCTCGTCCTCATAGCTCCGCAGGCGGACCCGCCTGTGTGCCGCATAATGGACTACGGCAAATTCCGTTTTGACAAGATCAAAAAGGAAAAGGAGTCCCGCAAAAAACAGCAGAGCTCCGAGACGAAGCAGATACAGTTGTCCATAGTTATCGGAGACAACGATTTCAACACGAAGCTCAATCACGGCACGAAATTCCTTAAAAACGGCGATAAGGTGCGCGTCGTGGTCAGATTCAGAAGCAGACAGATCAATCATAAGGATCTCGGCTACGCGATCCTTGAAAGGTACGTCTCCGGCTGCGCCGAATACGGCGCCTGCGACAAACCGCCGGTAGAGGAGGGCAGGAACCTGTCCGTTCTCATCGCACCGCTCAAGCCCGACCAGAAAAAGGCGAAAGCGGAACCAAAAGAAGCAAACAATAAAAAATCACAAGAGGAGATACAGTAATGGGAAAGATCAAAACGCACAAGGCGTCAGCTAAAAGATTCAGCCTTACCGGTACCGGCAAGGTAAAGATCAACCATACAAACCGCCGTCACAAACTCGGACTCAAATCGACAAAGCGCAAGAGAGACCTCCGTAAGCAGGGTTATCTTGACGAATCGTTTGCGAGAAACGTCAGAAAAATGATAAACGGTTAAGGAGGCAGTAAAAAATGGCAAGAATCAAAGGCGCGTTAGCCACACGTAAAAGAAGAAAATCCATATTAAAGGCCGCCAAGGGCTACTGGGGTGCGAAATCGAAGCACTTCAAAATGGCGAAGCAGGCCGTATTAAAAAGCGGCAACTATGCCTTCACCGGCAGAAAGCTGAAAAAGAGAGATTTCAGAAGACTCTGGATCACAAGGATCTCCGCCGAGGCGAAGAACAACGGAATGAATTATTCAACGCTTATGAACGGTCTGAAGCTCGCCGGGATCACTCTCAACCGCAAGATGTTATCTGAGCTTGCAATATCCGATAAAGCCGCGTTCGCGGAGCTTTGCGACAAGGCAAAGGCGGCAAGAGCCTGACATAATCAAGAAACTGTCACTTAACAAGCGACAGTTTCTTTGAATATCTGCGCTTTTTCGGGGGATGAGACAAAATGCCTGTAATAACGAGCAAAAACAACGGCTTAATAATAAGCGCCTCAAAGCTTAAGGATAAAAAATACCGGGACGAGACCGGTCTTTTCCTGCTTAACGGCAGAAAGCTTTTCGGCGAGGCGCTGTCCGCCGGGATAAAGCTCGTGCGCGTTTTCGCCTCGCCCGAAAACACGGCTCCGGCGCAAAAAAGCGGCGCGGAGGTCTGCGAAACGGATATATCGCTTTTTTCAAAGCTGTCGGACGAAAAAAGCCCGGAGGGGCTTTGCGCCGTGGCGGTAAAGCCGCGGAACAGGCGGGAAATAAAGCCCGGCTCCTTCGTTCTTATATGCGACAGACTGTCCGACCCCGGAAACGTCGGCGCGGTCCTTCGCTCGGCGAGGGCGTTCGGGGCGGATACGGTCGTGTTTTCATCGGGGTGCGCAGACGTATATTCGCAAAAGGTACTGCGCGGCGCGATGGGCGCGGTCTTCACGCAGAACATCATAACGGAAGCGGATACGAACGAACTCATAAAGGAGCTTGGCGGCCGCGGCTTTAAAACGTACGCCGCGGCGCTCCATACGGAGGCGACGCCGCTTGGCAAAGCCGATCTTTCGGGCGCTTGCGCCGTCGTCATCGGCAGCGAGGGAAGCGGACTTTCAAACGAAACCGTCGGGCTTTGCGGCGGGGCGCTTTTTATCGAAATGTCGCCCTTGTGCGAATCGCTCAACGCCGCCGTCGCCGCCTCGCTAATACTCTACCGCCGCTATTCGGGTACGCTGTCATGACGTATTCGGAGGAGCTTTACGGCATATGGCTGTCGCAGAGGTTTGAAGCGGGCTCCCCGGCGCCGGGCAAGCTGCTGTCGCGCCTGCGCACACCGTCGGCGGTATACCGCGCGGAAAAGGAAACGCTTTATTCGCTCGGCATATCCTCGCAGGAGGCGCGCCGTCTGTCGGCGAAGGACCTTGAAAAATCGCTTCGCATAGCCGAGGCGTGCGCAAAAAAAGGCATACGCGTTATAACGTACGGCGACAGGGAATATCCGCTCCAGTTTTTGCAGACGGAAACGCCGCCCGCGGTCATATACTGCCGCGGAAAACTGCCGGAGACGGACGGAGAGCTTTTTATCTCCGCGGTGGGAACGCGCAAATGCAGCGACACGGGAAGGCAGAACGCTCACAGGCTCTGCTTCGATCTGGCGTCAGCCGGAGCCGTCGTTGTTTCCGGCATGGCGAGAGGGATAGACAGCGCCTGTCACGCGGGCGCGCTCGACGGCGGAGGAAAGACCGTCGCGGTGCTCGGGACCGGCTGCGACGTCATATATCCGCCCGAAAATTCATATTTATACGGCAGTATAATCGAAAACGGAGCGGTGATATCGGAATATCCGCCGGGCTTTGAGCCGCTTGCGGAGAATTTTCCGGTAAGGAACCGGCTTATAGCCGCGCTCGGCGCGGTGACGGTGATAGTCGAAGCCGGCGTCGGCTCCGGCGCGCTCATAACCGCGGACAGAGCCGCGGCGATGGGCAGAACTGTCTACGCCGTACCGGGAGCGATAAACACGCCGCAGTCGAAGGGCTGCAACCTGCTTTTAAAACGCGGCGCGGCGCTCTGTACCGGCGCGGAGGACATCCTGTCGGGATACGAGCTTACGTTTCCGGACAAAATAAGGATAGAAAACATAATTTCAAAAAAATATTTCGTAGGCGATTACAGGGAACGTCAGGACGGCAGACCGGAGGAGCTTCAGAAGGCTTTCGAGTCCGGAAACGACCTGTCAGACACAAAACTCAGCCGCGCCTCGGAGCTTGAGGGCGACGAGCGCACGCTTTATGAAACGCTTCTCAAAAACGGAATAATGGCTCCCGAGGAGCTGTCCCGTACCGGCATAAGCATGGAATCCGCCGTTTACCGCCTCACTCTGCTTGAAATAAAAGGCTACGTAACGGCTCTGCCGGGCGGAAAATACGCGGCGAAATGACAGACCGCTTTGTTCCGCTTTATTTATATTTAATTTTAAAGGTAATGATATGTCAAATCTGGTAATCATCGAGTCTCCCGGCAAAACAAAGGCTCTGGAGAATTATCTGGGCAAGGGCTACAAGGTCGTTGCCTCAATAGGTCACGTTAGGGACCTGCCTAAAAGTGCCATGGGCGTGGATATCGAAAACGGCTTCAAACCGACGTACGTGAACATACGCGACAAGACGGAGCTTCTCAATCATCTGCGTCTCGACGCCAAAAAAGCCGACGTCGTGTATCTCGCAACGGACCCCGACCGCGAGGGCGAGGCCATTTCGTGGCATCTGCTTTCCGTTATCGACGTTCCGGAGAGCAAGATACGCCGCGTGACCTTCAACGAAATAACGAAAAAAGCGGTGCAGGAGGGCATGGCTTCTCCGCGCTCGCTCGATATGAATCTTGTAAATTCCCAGCAGACGAGGCGCATACTCGACAGGATAGTCGGGTATAAGCTCAGCCCGTTTCTGTGGCATACGATACGCTCGGGACTTTCCGCCGGGCGCGTTCAGTCGGTCGCCGCGAGGATAGTCGTCGACCGCGAAAACGAGATAAGGAGCTTCGTTCCGGAGGAATTCTGGCGCGTTTCCGCCCTGCTCGAAACGCCGGACGGCAAAAGCTTTACCGCGTGGTATTTCGGCAAAAACGGCGAAAAAGAGGAGCTTAAAAACAAGGACGAGGCGGATGCGGTATATAACGGTTCCGCAAAAAGCGGTTTTGTGGTGACGAGCGTCAAAAAAGGCAAAAAGACGCGCTCGCCCCAGCCGCCTTTCACCACGTCCACAATGCTTCAGGACGCGTCGCGCAAGCTGAATTTCCGCTCCGCGAAGACGATGAAGGTCGCGCAGGAGCTTTACGAGGGCGTCGATCTCGGTCCCGAGCACGGCGGCTCTCAGGGTCTTATAACGTATATGAGAACGGACTCCGTCAGAATTTCGTCGGAGGCGGTCTTCTCCGTGCGCGAGCTCATCAAAAACAATTTCGGCGAAAAATATCTGCCGTCGAAGCCGAGATTCTTCAAAACGAAGGCGTCGGCGCAGGACGCGCACGAGGCGATAAGGCCGTCACATTCCGAAAACACGCCGGAGATCATCAAGCAGTATCTTACCTCCGATCAGTATAAGCTGTATAAGCTCATCTGGGAGCGCTTCGTCGCGTGCCAGATGGAGGCGGCGGTATTCGATACCGTGAACGCCGTGATAAACGCCGGAGAATACGAATATCACGCCTCCGGCACGACGCCCGTTTTCAAAGGCTATCTGTCGTTATACGAGGAGAGCGCGGACGAAAAGAAGGAAAAAGAGGAAAAACTGCCCGCGCTTGCCGAAAAAGAGGAGCTTGAGCTCAAAAAGCTCGACAGCGAGCAGAAATTCACCGAGCCGCCTCCCAGATATACCGAGGCTTCGCTTATGAAATTCCTTGAAGAGCAGGGAATAGGCAGACCGAGTACGATAACGCCGACGATAACGACGATAATCTCGCGCGGTTACGTCGACAGGAACGGAAAGGCGCTGTACGCAACGGAGCTCGGCGAGCTTACCGTCGCTCTGATGAAGGACAATTTCCCCGACATAATAGACTACCGCTTTACCGCCGGTATGGAAAACAAGCTCGACGACATAGCGGGCGGCAAGGCGAGTATGCAGAACGTTCTCGAATCGTTCTGGAAGAGATTCTCCGCGGACCTTAAAGCGGCGGAGGAAAAGACGGACGAAAACAAGGGCTCCTACGTTGAGCATACGGATATAATCTGCGACAAGTGCGGCGCGAGGATGATAGTAAAAAGCGGCAGATTCGGCAAATTCGCCGCCTGCCCCAACTATCCGAAGTGCAAAAACACCGTAAAGCTCGACAAAAACGGAAAGCCCGTCGTCAAAAAGGAAACCGCGGAGCCGGAAAAAACGGATATGGTCTGCGAAAAATGCGGCGGCGCGATGGTGATACGCCACGGCAGATACGGCGACTTTTATTCCTGCTCGAATTTCCCGGAATGCAAAAACACAAAGCCGATCGAGCAGAGCGCGGAAGCCTTCTGCCCCGACTGCGGCAAGCCGCTTGCAAAAAAACGCTATAAAAAAGGCAGCTTTTACGCCTGTACCGGATACCCCGGATGTAAATTCTCCACGTCCATGACGCCGACGGAGGATAAGTGTCCCGAATGCGGCAAAACGCTTTTCAGAAAGAAGAACGGCGAGCTTGTTTGTCTTGACAAAAGCTGCCCGCAGTCAAAAGCCAAAAAATAAAAGAAAGGACGTCTGATATGGATATCGCGGCGAAAAGACGCTTTTTGCTCATAAGCAATATCGTTATATCGGTGCTTTGCGCCGTTTCCATCCTCGGGTTTTTCATTATGCCGCTATGGCGTATGGATTTCAGCGTTACGCTGACCGAGGATCTTGCGAACGCGGTCATGAACAGGATGCCGGCTTACAACGGCTCGTCGTCGGCGGCGCCGCCCGTATACCGAAGAACGGGCGGAGCTTCCGTCGATCTGACTCAGATACCGGCGGATTTCGTAAGAGAGGTGCTCGGCTCCGGGCTGGTTTTGCGTTTTTCGTCGTCCGTATCCACGGTCGACGTCATAGCCTCAATATATTACAAGGATACCTCAAGGGCTGAAAAGGCGATAGACCGCGTGATAAACGAGCTTGCGGACGGAGCCGAGGAAGCGATCGACGCCGTACTCACAGCCGCGGCGAAAGCGGCGGCGAAGGTCATGGTAAAGGCGAACGTCGAGCAGATAGCCTCGGACGGGGAAAAGACCGAGAGCTTCGAGCAGATAATGGATTCTCTCGGAGTTAAAAAAGAAGAAGCGGAAAGCCTTATAGACACCATAATAAACGCGATAATGGCGCCCGACGCCACCGTTGATTCCGTGACGAAGACAGTTATGGAATGCGCGGACGATGCGCAGGAGATACTCGCCGGAACGGAAAAGTACAAGGACGCCGCCGGCTCGTACGACGCGGAGGCGCGCGAGAATTTAAAGCAGACGACGGAAAGCTTTCTGAGCGGCTTTGCGGACGAGAGCGGAAATCTCCGCGTCAAGGACGTGATAGTCGATATGCTGAACGAGGCGATTGACAAGTTTCTTGACCCCGATCTTGCCGGGACGCTGAGCGCGACGCCTGTAAAAACGAGCGACGCTTTAAGAGAGGGGCAGAACAAAAAAAGCGTTACCGAAACGCTTAAAGAAAAAGCCGGAGATCTCGTTTACAACGCCGGCGGCGGTATCATACCGAAAATGACCGCCGCGGCCATGGCGGTATGCGGCGCGCTTGTTCTTATAGTGTTCTTTTTCCTGTTTTACCCGATATTGAAGACGGTACTCAACGTAAAAGCCGGAAATCCGGGCTTCAGTCTGTTTATGCCGATAGCGGGCGGTATTGTTCCGTATCTGTTCACGGTGCTTCTGCCGTCGTTTTTCCCGGCGGTGTTCAAGGGGATAGCGCAGGCGGGCAAGGCGATGTCGATACAGGGAGATATAATAGAGGCGTATAACGCCGTTTCCCTGCGCCTGTCGTCCGGTTCGGTTATAGCCTTCATCGTCGCGTGCGCGCTGTTGATATTCTCGTTCTTCTACGCGCATCACAGAAGAGCTCTCAAAAAAGCGCTCGCGCAGGATGAATAATACAAAGACAACAAAAAAGGGGCTGTCGCATTTGCGGCAGCCTTAATGATTTGCGTCTTTAATGCAAATCAATTCATGACGGTACGACCGTCAATTCATGACGCTTTGCGTC
>CACZVC010000015.1 GCA_902784545.1 uncultured Ruminococcus sp.
ATATCGAATTTAGCTGTCGGCGCGGAAAAACGCACGGCGCTTTTCGGCTGTGCGAAGAACGCCTCGTTCAAAAATATCATACTTGAAAACGTGACGCTGGCGGGCGACGACGCGCAGTCGTGCGCGGGTCTCGTGAGCGCCGCGTACAGTACCGTTATAAGCGGATGCTCTGTTTCGGGTGAGATAAAAACCTGCGGCGACTCCGGCCTTTTGGCAGGCCGCGTCTACGGCACGTTTTCCGATAATGAGCTTATAGTAAACTGCTCAGCCTCGGGAAGAATAACCGGCTCTGGCGACAACGTGGGCGGTCTTATAGGCTGTGTCGATATAGATTATGATTCGCTCGGCGACGAATACGATTACGACAGCTTAGGCGTCGTGATAACAGGCTGCAGCGCCGACGTCGATATCGAGGGTCCCGCCTCGCAGACAGGCGGTCTGATAGGCTACGTTGAATACGGGATAATCAAAAACTGCCGCGCTTCGGGCGATATACTTTCGTCAAACGGCAACTGCCGCGGCGGTCTTATAGGTGAAGTGTACAGCGCCTCCGAGGTCAGCTTCTGTTACGCGACCGGCGATATTAAATCGACGGCCGAAGGCTACGGAAACGCCATGATCGGCGGTCTGATAGGCTACGCGTTCAGCCGCTGCACGATACACGACTGTTATGCGACCGGCTCGATAGAATGCGCCGGAACGTACAGCGACTGCCTCGACAACACAACTTACAACGGCGGTCTTTTTATAAGATACAGAAATCCCTGCGGCGCGCTTATAGGCATACTTCACGCTGCAAGCCGGTACGAGCCGATAAACGTTTACAACTGCTACGCGACGGGCACGGTCGACGTGCCGCACGCGTCGGAGGAGGAGCTGATCTACTGCAAGGGCTCGCTTATAGGTCTTGTTTACGACGTTGCGACCGTAAAGCTGATAAAACCGGAATACCGCCCGAAATATTCGTCGCCTAATATCGTAACGTCGTTGAAGATCGATATAACCGAGGATATGCTTGACGGCACAATGATAGAAAAGTTAGAAAACAACTACTGCGTATCCGTTTTCAGGGAAACGTACACGCCGCAGAACGTGATAGTCAAAAACGAAAGGCAGACGGCGAGAGTGGGGCAATACACGTCTTTGCCTTCGTATAAGGTCGTTACGAATATAACGGCGGACGAGCTTGAAAACGAAAATACCTTCTCCGGCTTCGACTTTGAAAACGTCTGGCGTATGGGCGACGGCCGACCGGTTTTGAGAGTGTTCGACAGATAAGCGGATCACAAAGATAAATAACGGACAATGCGGAGGCATTTATGAAGATAAAAAGACTTTTATGCGTTTTTCTTACCGCTCTTTTCGCTTTGACCGCGCTCGTATCGTGCGGCGGCGATGCGGAGACGACGACGGATGCAGCGACGGAAACGATAACGGAAGCGGCGGCAACGGAGGCTGAAACGGAGCCTGAGGATACGACCGCGCCCGCGATCGAATACAGCCTCAATACGGAAATAACGCTTGAGGATTATGATTTTGAAGACAAGACCGAGTTTAAGAGCACGAGCGTCGAATTCAAAAACGGCGGCTCCGAGGACGGTTGTTTCGGCTTTGTCAGAAACGTCGTAACAAAGGACGGAACGATAACGTACCCGAAGAACGACGTCGGCGGCGTTTACACAAAATATAAGTCGTCCGATACCGAAAAGTCGACGTACACGTTCACGATCAAAAACCCCGCCAAAAACGGTGAGTACAGGTGGTTTACGATATTCATCGGTTTAAGGCTCGCCGAGCCGACGAACGACCCGACGGCGCATACCGGTATATGGCTCGCAATAAGAAACACCAAAATAGGCATGAGGATGGGCGAATGGCCCGAAACGATGTATACGGACAGCGGTATCGACGTATCCGAGGGAGAGAAGATAAAGATCGTCGACGATCCCGTGTCGAACACCATAACGGTTTACGGCGGCGCGGATTATCACGAGATCGCCGTCGTTAAGATCGACGGCAAAAGCTACGGACTTTACAAGCCGGGCGAGACCGAAACCAAGCTTAAAGACACGGTCGACAAAGAGATCCCGAAATGCGGCTATTTCCATCTCTGGAGCCATATACTGCCGCAGGACGCCGTTATAACCGATTATTCGTGCGACGGTCTTATGAAGACGGTTGTTATAAGCGGCGAAAACGACGGCATAAAGCAGAACACGCGCGACGTTCACGCCGACACGTGGACTGCGTTCGACGACGTGGGCAGAGAGATAACGTATTCCGGCGTCGCGCCGAACGAAAAAAAGGTCGGTATATTCTACTTCCTCTGGCACGAGGAGGCGAATACTGGCAGACCGATATACGACCATACGACGTCTTACGAAAAAGGCGGTATGGATCAGGTATGGAAAACGATAAATCAGGGCGAGATAGGAAGTATCCACTACTGGGGACAGCCGTATTTCGGCTACTACTGTACAAACGACGAATGGGTCCTGCGCAAGCACGGCGCGATGCTGGCTGAAGCGGGTGTTGATTTCGTCTATTTCGACGCGACGAACGGTCCGCTTTACAAAACGAACTACGAGGCGGTAATGCGCGTATGGACGAAAATGAGAAAAGAGGGCCTGAAAACGCCCGACGTCTGCTTTATATTGAAGGACACGGACAAAAAGGAATTCAACGCGATATGGAACGACCTGTATAAAGCGAATCTTTATGAGGACATATGGTTCAAATGGCGCGGAAAGCCGGTGCTTATGTTCATATCCTCGCTTTTCGATATATCAGAGGAGCAGAAGGATTTCTTTACGATACGTATTTCGTGGGCTACGGAAGCCGAGGAATTCGGTTACGGCTGGTATAAAAACAAAAGCGGCTACGACTGCTGGCCGTGGGCTTCGATGTATCCGCAGAAGCCCGGTTTCAGAAAGGACGACGGAAAGAGAGTAATAGAACAGATGACGGTCATGTGCGGCTTCTGGGCTGACGGAAGCTTCGGCACCGACGCGGGCAGAAGCTACACCAAAAAGACCGGTGAGCCCTTTGAGCTCGCAGAGGGCGACTGGAACATGGGCTTCGGTCTTTATCCGCAGACGAGCGGTCTCGGACTTGCTTTCCAGGAATGCTTCGATTACGCCATCAAAAAAGACCCCGAGCTTATTATGATAACCGGCTGGAACGAATGGTGGGCGGGACGCTACGAGGACGCCGGAAAGCATATGGCGGGCGAATATACGTCCGCAAAGGGCGGCGATACGAAAAATACTTACTGCGACAACTTCAACGCCGAATATTCAAGAGACATAGAGCCGATGACGGGCGGCTTCAAGGACAACTATTATTATCAGATGGTCATGAACGTCAGAAAATACAAGGGCTCTCGTCCGCCGGAGGCGGCTTTCGGTCAGAGTACGATAGACCTTGACGGCGGCGCCGTGCAGTGGTATACCGTCGGACCGGAATTCCGCGACGTTTACGGCGATACGGTAAAGCGCGACCACGTCTCGAACGTCGGCAATTTAAGATACAGAAACAACACGGGCAGAAACGACATTCTGACGGCAAAGGTAAGCTCCGATAACGAATATCTGTATTTTATGGCGGAATGCGCCGCGGACATCACGCCGCGCGAGGACGACAACTGGATGAATCTGTTCATAAAATCGGATAACGACGAAAAGACCGGGTGGTACGGCTTCGACTATATCATAAACAGATCGGACGCGGACGGCAAAGCCTCGGTCGAAAAATTCAAGGACGGCTGGGAGTTTGAAAAGGTCGGCGACGCGGAGTATAAGGTCGACGGAAAGACGATATACATAAAAGTCAAAGCCTCGCTTATAGGCTATGACGGCAAGCTTCTCGATTTCAAATGGGCTGACAATTCCGTAAACGACGGCGAGATAATGTGCTTCCTCGACAAAGGCGACGCCGCGCCGGACGCGCGTTTTTGCTACCGCTTCACGACGGAGCGGAAGGAACCGGCGGTCCCCGCGTGCCTGACGCCCGATATGGCGGTATTCAAGGCGAACGGATATCACGCCTATATAAACGGCAAGCTGACAAAGCTCGGCGACAGCACGAAAACGACGCTTCTGGCGACAGGCTACGATTTCTATCTGCCCGTCGATACGCTTAAAACGCTCGGCATAGACTGCGCGGGAGAGACGGAATACGACCATTACGGCGTAAAATACGTTAAAGGCAACGGTCCGGTCGAAAAGGCGGGCAAAGCCGTAACGGTCACAAGCGACGGACTTTTAATAATTTCAAACGAAAAAATAACCGACACGAACACGCTCACGACGCTTTACAGAGCGCTTTACTGAAAAATCAAAGCGGCAAACGACCGCTTGCCGTATAACGGAGGTTATTATGAAAATCAAAAGGCTTTTATGTGTGATCCTGTGCGCGATCCTTGTTTTCGCGGCGCTCGCCGGCTGTAACGGCGGAACGCCCGAAACGACGACGGAAAGCGCGGCGACGGAAACGCGTGAAACGACGGAGACGGAGTCGCCGGAAACCGGCGCGCCGGATCCCGGAAAAGAGTACAACCTGAAGGACGATATAGTCCTGCCCGACTACGATTTCGAGGACAGGACGGAATTTACAAAGGCTAAGGTCGAGTTCAAAGCAAAGGAGGCGCTCGAGGGCGGCTTCGGCTTCACACGCGCCGGCACTTATGAAAACAACAGAATGATTTTCCCGGGCGGCGACGTGGCGGGCGTTTATTCGACATACTCCGCGTCGGAAACGGAAAAGTCAACGTATACCTTTACGCTTACGAATCCGGCGCCGGGATCGGATTACGGCTGGTTTACGTTCTATATCGGTCTGCGCCTCACCGAAGCCAAAAACGACCCGACGACGCATAACGGCGTATGGCTCGCGATAAGAAGCACGAAAATAGGCATGAGGACCGGCAACTGGCCCGATACGAACTATTTCGACAGCGGTATAGACGTTTCGGACGGCGCGCCGATAACGATAGTCGACGATCCCGCGTCGGATACAATAACGGTTTACGGCGGCGCGGACAATAAAGAGCTTGCGACCGTAAAAATAAACGGCAAGACAGTTGAAATGTACAAGCCCGGCGCGGACAGGCCGTCTATCAAGGACACGGTCGGGCTCGAGATCAAAAAGGGCGGCTACGTCCACCTCTGGAACCACATAACGAAGGAAGATGTTTACGTTGACGATTTTGCCGCCGAGCTTATGAAATCGGTAATAGTAAACAGCGAAAACGACGGCATAAAGCAGAACACGCGCGACGTGTTCTCCGATACTTACGTCGCATTCGACGACACGGGCAGGGAAGTGACTTATTCCGGCACCGCGCCGAACGAAAAAAAGGTCGGTATTTTCTACTTCCTCTGGCACGAGGAGTCGAACAATACAAAGCCGTTATACGACCACACCGCCGCGTATAACGAGGGCGGTATGGACAAGCTCTGGAAAACTCTCAAATCCGGCGATATAGGCTATGTGCATTACTGGGGCGAGCCGTATTTCGGCTACTACTGCTCAAACGACGAGTGGGTAATAAGAAAGCACGGTGCGATGCTGTCCGAGGCGGGCATAGATTTCGTCTATTTCGACGCGACGAACGGACCGCTTTACCGTCTTAATTACGAGGCGGTCATGCGCGTGTGGACAAAAATGAGAAAAGAGGGGCTGAAAACGCCCGACGTCTGCTTTATATTGAGCGGTACGAACAAAACGGAATTCGATACGATATGGAACGACCTGTACGGCGTCGGACTTTACGACGATCTGTGGTTCAGATGGCTCGGCAAGCCGGTCATCATGTTCACGACAAACTCATATAAGATGTCCGCGGAGCAAAAGGATTTCTTCACCGTCCGTATCTCGTGGGCGACCGAGTCGGAGGAATGGGACAACGGCTGGTATAAAAAGAACAGCGGCTACGGCTGCTGGCCGTGGGCTTCGATGTACAGTCAGAAGCCCGGTTTCAGAAAGGACGACGGCAAGAGGGTAGTGGAGCAGATGTCCGTAATGTGCGGCTTCTGGGCTAACGGAAGCTACGGTACGAACGCCGGAAGAAGCTATACGATGAAAACCGGCGAGCCGAAGGACAAATCCGAAGGCGACTGGAACATGGGCTTCGGCATCTATCCGCAGCTCAGCGGTCTCGGTCTCGCGTATCAGGAGTGCTTCGATTACGCGATCAGAAAAGACCCCGAGCTTATTATGATAACCGGCTGGAACGAATGGTGGGCAGGCCGCTGGGAGGAGACCGGGCAGATGATATGCTACGAATACGTTGCGGGCAAGGACGGCAATACGAAGAGCATATACGTCGACAACTTCAACCCCGAGTATTCGCGCGATATAGAGCCGATGAACGGCGGCTTCAAGGATAACTATTATTATCAGACGGTCATAAACGTAAGACAGTATAAGGGCTCGCGCGCGCCCGAGGCGGCGACCGGTCAGAAGACGATAGACATCAACGGCGGCGAGGTGCAGTGGTTCACCGTCGGTCCCGAGTTCCGCGACGTATACGGCGATACGGCGAAGCGCGACCACGTTTCCCACGTCGGCAAAATGACGTATAAAAACGACACGGGCAGAAACGATATTTTGACCGCAAAGGTCAGCTCCGATAACGAATATCTTTATTTCCTCGCCGAATGCGCGGACAATATCACCGCGCGCGAAGGCGATAACTGGATGAATCTGTTTATAAAATCCGATAACGACGGCGCAAACGGCTGGTACGGCTTCGATTATATCATAAACAGAGCGGACGAGGGCGGTAAGGCGACCGTCGAAAAATTCAAGGACGGCTGGGATTTTGAAAAGGTCGGCGACGCGGAATACAAGGTCGACGGAAAGCTCATTCAGATCAAGGTAAAAGCCTCGCTCATAGGATATAACGGCAAAACGCTCGATTTCAAATGGGCGGATAATTCCGTAAACGACGGCGAGATCATGGGCTTCCTCGATAAGGGCGACGCCGCGCCGGACGCGCGTTTCTGCTATCGTTTCACGACGGAGAAGACCGAAGCTGCCGTTCCCGCGTGCCTCGCGCCCGATATGGCGGTATTCAAGGCTAACGGCTATAACGCTTACATAAACGGCAAGCTCACAAGGCTCGACGACAGTACGAAAACGACGCTTCTTGCAAGCGGCTACGATTTCTATCTGCCGGTCGACACGCTTAAAGCGCTCGGCGTCGACTGCGCGGGCGAGACCGAATACGACCATTTCGGCGTAAAATACGTAAAGGGCAACGGTCCTGTTGAAAAAGCGGGCAAAGCCGTAACGGTAACGAGCGACGGACTTCTTGTCATATCGAACGAAAAAATAACGGACGAAAACGTTCTCACAACGCTTTACAGAGCGCTTTATTGAGGAGGATACGATGAGATTTCCGAATGAGACCGTAAACCCGGATCCGCAGCTGTGTCAGACGTCGTGCGGTATGTACGACGATATAAGGCATATAAACGGATTTGTTGATCTGCGACCTTACGAGGATGACAAAACGGTGCTTAAAAACCCGCACAAGGGCTGGTACTGGCACTTTATCGACAACGGCTTCCGTCACGGCGCGTACCGCGACCGCGTAAAGCCCGGAGAATATGCGGAAGATTTTCCGGGTATGAATCATCTTTATCTGCGCTTCGACTGGTCGGACGCGGAAAAAGAGGAGGACAAATACGATTTTTCATTCCTCGACAGCATTATGGACGAGTGGTCAAAGCACGGATATACCTTCGCTTTGAACGTCGTCTGCTACGAAAGCGCGCCGGATATGGAGTTTGCGACGCCGAAATATCTGTTTGAAAAGGGAATGCGCTGTTATAAGGTCGAGGGGCGCTCGATACAGCCGGATTATTCCGACCCGTACTTTCTTGAAAGGCTTGAAAAATTCCTGTCCGTCGTCGGCGAAAAATACAATAACGACGACAGGATAGAATATGTTATAGTCGGAACGTACGGCACCTGGGGAGAGGGACACACCGTCGAGGGCGACGGCACGATATATCCGCTCGAAACGGTTTTGAAGCATATAGGGCTGAATATCAAATATTTTCCCGACAAGTTCGTTATGATAAACGACGACCATATAGAAAGCCGTATCGAAAAGGGAGCCGCGGAATGTCAGGCGGTGCTCGATTACGCTTACGAGCGCGGTCTGGGCGTTCAGGACGATTCCATCTGCTGCGATTATTATTCCGTCGTGAACGGATACGACACTATGCGCGCGCCGTGGGCTTTCAAAAAGCTGTACGAAAACGCGCCGACGTCGATAGAATTCGCGCATTACGGATATATACATCCGCAGTTCGACCACTTTTACAGAAACGGACTGACGATAATCGAGTGCCTGAAAAATTCCCACGCGACGTTCGCCGGCTTTCACGGATATCCCGACATATTCTTAAAATCGGATAAATATTTAGCCGAATACTGCGCAAACCGCTTAGGATACTGGTATTTCGTCCCCTCCGCCGTCGTGCCGGAGCTTACCGCGACCGCGCATAATATCGTATCGGTCACGTTTGAAAACCGCGGCTGGGCGAAGGCTTATCATCCGCACAGGCTCGTTTTCAAGGTGTCTGGCAGCGGTATCGAAAAGACGATAGAAACGGACAAATACATAAACGGTCTCGATTCAAACGGGACCGTTAAGGTAAACGCAAATCTCGATTTAAGAGATCTGCCGGAGGGTGAATACGACGTTTCCGTCGCCGTCTTCTGCGAAAACAAGCCCGTGAAGCTCGCGTTGAAAGAGGAGATAAAAAGCGGGGACTTTTACAGGCTTGCAAAAAGAATAGTAAATAATATTTAAAACAAAATACAGAACCGGCGCGGAATGAAAATTCCGCGCCGGACGCTTTTATTTATACTTTATATCGGGCAGATAATGCTCGAATATAACAACGTCGTAATCCTTTTCGGCGGTTTTGTCGTGCGACGTCCACGCGACCTTCATCGCGCCCGCCGCCTCGCAGAAGTGAATGAGAGGCGTTTTTTTGCCTATACGGTGCGCTATGAAATGCGGACGGGCGAGAAAGTTGAAAAGCGTGTTTCCGAGTATGAACGCGGCTATCGCCGGAGCGTCGTTTTTGAAATCATTCGGTCTCTGCGTAAGCTGTCCGCGCATTATATCCTTTGCGTGGAAGCGGAACCACTTTACGATGAACGGATCGAAGCTTTCGATACAGTACACGCCTTTATACGCGCGGAGCAGGGAAAGCGTTTTTTCACAAAGCTCCTTGCGCTGCTTCGTCGTTTTAAGCTCCACTATCATAGGGACTCTGCCGTCGACGAGCTTTAAAACGTCGGCGAAAAGCGGTATTTTTTCGTCCGTTCCGTAAAGGCTGAAATTCCGCAGCTCTTCAAACGTGTACGCGTTCACGCGGCCTTTTACGCCGCAGACGCGGTCGAGCGTGTCGTCGTGGAAAACAACGACTTTTCCGTCTTTCGTAAGCTGTACGTCAAGCTCTATGCCGTAGCCCATATCAGCCGCGTTTTCAAACGCGGTCATCGAGTTTTCGGGCACGGACTGATCCGCGCTGAAAAGTCCCCTGTGCGCAATGTTTTTACCGTAAAACCAACTTTTTTTCTCTTTTCCGAGACAGCCCGGAAAAACAAGATAAAAAGGCAGGGTTATAAATACGGCGATGATGATTATAAACGGCATATCAGTCTCCGTCTATCGCTTCAAGTCCGCGGGCGTTCTCCACCTTTTTCGCCTTTATGTTCTTGACAAGAGAGGTGAACGCGGCAAAGCTCAGAACAAGCATGACCGCGGCGTATATCGGAAGCGCGCGCCACGCGAGCGAAGCCTTGAAAACGAGACCGAGAAGCACGGGCGTCACCGTCTGCGCGGACATACTCGCCGCGTAATAGTAGCCGGTGAATTTGCCTATCTTCTTGTTTGAGCAAAGCTCGACGACCATCGGGAACGAGCAGTTGTGGACGAGCGCCATTCCGAAGCCTCTTATTATGCCCACGACGTAGAGGATGACCGGGAACGAAAATTCGCCGTTGGCGCCGACGACCTTGCCTGTCGGCGCGGCAAAGCACATTACTGTAAGACCGATAACGGTTATACCGAGACCTGCCGAAATAGTCCACTTTCTGCCGATCTTATCGGCGATCATTCCCGCGGTCGCAAAGCCTATGACGCTCGCAACGCCGCCGACTATCGTCAGGATCATAGTCGAGCTCGAAGCGGCGTTAAGGTAGTATATAACGTAGTTGCCTATATATGTGCCGATCGCGTTATCCGCCATGAACCACAAAAATTCCGCGCCGAGTATCGCCAGAAGCATTCTTTTGTTCGCCTTTGACATCGGCTTGTCGTCGTCGACCGGCGTTTCTATCGCCGCCATTTTCTCGCCAAGCTCCATTTCGCCCTTCAGCTGTTCGGCGAGCTTGTTTTCCTTTATCGTGGCGAAAAGCACGAAAGCGGAAATGACCATAAGTATAGAGGCGATAATGAACGGTATTTCTATTATCCAGAGCTTTCTCGCGCTGTCCTCGACGTTTATGTAGTCGGAAAGCTTCAGGAATATGCCGAGAACGGTCGCAAACGCGCCGCCTAAATAGCCCATTATGTTTATTATTCCGTTAGCCTTCGCGCGAAGCGGCTTGGGCGTTATGTCCGGCATAAGCGACACGGCGGGGTTTCTGTACATCATCATGAATATCAGAACGACGACCATGATGCAGACCATACCGACGACGTTGTTGTAATGGAAAAACAGCGGTATGAACGGGAACGCGACAGCCGAAACGAGCGTACCGGTAAGTATAAACGGCATACGCTTGCCTATCGGCGATTTTGTTTTGTCGGACAGACTGCCGAAGATCGGCAAAAGTATGAGCGCCGCCAGGTTGTCGCACGCCATTATAATGCCGACGATCCACTGTACGTTCAGTATCTTGTCCGGGTCGCCCGCTTTTAACTGAGCGGACGACATATCATACATACGTCTTGCGAAAATATCCGTCAAAAACGTGGGACACCACGAGTCGTAAACCTGCCATAAAAGCAGTATGCCGAAAAACGCGAAGCCGATTAGAAACGTGCGCTTCAGATTGAGCTTCAGCCTGCCGGTCGTTTTGTCGATACTCATTTTTATTTCTCCTTTACGGTTTTTGTGGCTATTACGTCAACGCCCGTACCGCAGACGTTTTCGATTATAACGTCGCCCGAGTTTACGGGAGCCTTCGTTTTTTTCTTTTTGATCTCCGCCATTACGTCAAATATCTTATCCTTCGGTATATCCGTTTTCGTTTTTACGGAAAGCCGGGGCAGAGCGCCGCCCTCGATATAAACCGTCGAGGTGACGGTACGCGAAGGATGCGTTACCTCGTTTATTCCGTAAACCCTTCCGCGCGGACAGGTGTTTCCGTCGACGGTCACGTTATCGCCGTCGACGGTCACGGTAAGCGCACAGCCTATCGGGCATTGTATACAAGTCAATTCGTATTTTTTCATCTGTCAGTCCTCCACGCAAACCGTTATAGTATCGGGCGTTTTTTCGGCGAAGCTGTCTTTTCTTACGGATATCTGCTCCATTTCGCCCGGCGCCATAATGCGCTTTTTCGTCCGTTTTATCAGCTTGCCGTCGTAGTAAACGGCGATACTTCTGTCTCTGTAAACGTCCGCGACGCGGAAGCGCACGATCACGGAATCAGCCATTGTACCGGCGTCTATCGACTGCGGCACCGTATACCTCACGCCATGTCCGACGGTCAGCTTAACGGTTTCGCCGCCGTTTGCGGTTTCTCCCGCGGCGTATCTGTAAGCCTGATATCCGGCGCGCTCCGCCTCCTCGGAAACGTAGTCGACAAGGTCGTGAACGTGAAGCACGTTTCCGCACGCGAATATGCCCGGAACGCTCGTCTGCAGCTTGTCATCGACGACGGGACCGCCTGTCACTCTGTCAAGCGCCACGCCCGCGGATTTCGACAGCTCGTTTTCCGGCAGTAGTCCGCATGAGAGCAGCAGCGTGTCGCAGTCGTAATATTCCTCAGTTCCCGGTATCGGGCGGCGGTTTTCGTCGACCTTTGATATCGTTATGCCCGTAACGCGCTCCTTGCCGTGTATCTTCGTCACGGTATGCGACAATTTGAGCGGTATGTTGAAATCGTTTAAGCATTGTACTATGTTTCTGTTCAGTCCGCCGGAGTACGGCATAAGCTCGGCGACGCATTTTACCTCCGCGCCTTCAAGCGTCATACGGCGCGCCATAATAAGCCCTATATCGCCTGAGCCTAAAATAAACACCTTTTTGCCGACGAGATAACCCTCAATGTTCATAAGCCTCTGCGCCGTTCCCGCGGTAAAAATGCCCGCCGGACGGTAGCCGGGTATGCCGAGCGCTCCGCGCGGCCTTTCGCGGCAGCCCATAGCGAGGACTATCGCGCCCGCCTCTATCGTAACCGCGCCCTCTTCGGCGCTGATATACAATATCTCGCGCTTGTCCGATATATCGGCGACGATGGATTTCAGCTTGTACGGAATACCGTATTCAAGCACCTTTTTTATGTATCTTTCCGCGTATTCGGGACCTGTCAGCTCCTCCTTGAACGTGTGCAGACCGAAGCCGTTGTGTATGCACTGGTTGAGTATGCCGCCGAGCCGCTCGTCGCGCTCTAAAATAAGTATGTCCTTTGCTCCGGCTTCGTGCGCTGATACGGCGGCGGCGAGCCCGGCGGGACCTCCGCCTATTATAACTATGTCGTAATGCTTCATAAGCTCTCCTTTATCTGCTCCGAGCCGGGGCGGTTTTTCGTTACCTGCTCGACAGGTATGCCGAGCTCTCTTGCGAGTATCGCCGTCGCCGCGGGCGTGCAGAAGCCCGCCTGACAGCGTCCCATTCCCTGACGCACTCTGCGCTTTATGCCGTCGAGGCTCACCGCGCCGGGCTTTCTTCTTATCGCGTCGACTATCTCGCCCTCGGATATGTTTTCACACCGGCAGATTATATTGCCGTATAACGGATTTTGCTTTATCAGCTCGGCTCGTTCATTGACCGGCAGCTTTGCGACCTGCGGTATGCCCTTGCGCTCGCTTATGAACCCGTCCTTCAAAGACGCGCCGGACTTGTCCGCGATCAGCTTTGCAAGATATTCGCCTATCGCGGGAGCGGCGGTAAGACCGGGCGATTCTATGCCCGCGGCGTCGAAAAATCCGTCCGCCGTTTCGCCTATTATAAAGTCCTCGTGTACCTCGTGCGCGCGGATACCGGCAAATCCGGTTATCGTTTTGTTGTACGGTATGTCAGGAACGCTCAGAGCCGCCTGCGCCTTAACGCCCGCCGTGCCGTCCGCAGTCGTTTCGGTATCGCCCCTGTCGTCGATGTCGACGGCGCTCGGACCTATAAGCAGGTTGCCGTGTACTGTCGGGGAAACAAGCACGCCCTTGCCGTATTTCGTAGGAAGCTGGAATATCGTGCGCGAAACGAGCCCGCCCGCCTCTTTATCGAGCAGAACGTATTCGCCCCTGCGCGGTATTACCTTGATTTCATCCTTACATACCACGTTATGCAGTTTGTCGGAATAAACGCCTGCGGCGTTCACGACGTATTTCGTATAAAACTCACCCTTATCAGTTACAAGAACGAAACCGCCGCCGTCGCGCTTTATATCCTCCGCCTTTGTCAGAAATGTGAATTCCACGCCGTTTGCCGCGGCGTTTTCCGCAAACGCGACCGTCATACCGAACGGACAGACGATGCCCGCGGTCTTCGCCCACAGAGCCGCGGCGACCTTATCCGACAACGCCGGCTCGAGCGCTCTCGCCTCGTCGCCTGAGATTATGCTCAATCCCTCCACGCCGTTTTTTATTCCGCGGTCGTAAAGCTCTTTCAGCTTCGGAATATCGTTTTCGTCGAAGCAGAGAACGAAGGAGCCGCATTGAGAATATGAAAAATCAAGCGTTTTTGACAGCCGCCTTATAAGCTCCGCGCCGCGCACGTTCATTTTCGCCTTCAACGTTCCGGGTATAGCGTCGTAGCCCGCGTGAACTATCGCGCTGTTCGCCTTGCTCGTGCCCGAGCAGACGTCCTCCTCTTTTTCAAGCACGAGCACTTTTAGGTCGTATTTTGAAAGCTCGCGCGCGACCGCGCAGCCGACAACGCCCGCGCCCGTGATTATAACGTCGTATCTCTCAGTCATCGTCTCCGTCCTCAGCCCAGCAAAGCGCGCATTTAACGGCGCGCCGCCAGCCTTTCAGTAATTTATTTCTTTTTTCAGCCGTAATTTCCGGCGAAAACTCTTTTTCTTTTTTCCAGTTTTGCTTTATTTCGTTTTTGTCAGCCCAGTGACCGACCGCAAGCCCCGCGAGGTACGCCGCGCCGAGCGCCGTCGTTTCGACACAGCTCGGTCTTTCTATCAGAAGATCGGATATATCGGACTGGAACTGCATCAGAAAGTTGTTTGCGCTCGCACCGCCGTCGACTTTGAGCGAGGCTATATCGAGCCCCGATTCGTCCTTCATCGCGCAGAGCAGATCGTTCGTCTGATACGCGAGCGATTCGACCGCCGCGCGTATGAAATGATCCTTCGACACGCCGCGCGTAAGCCCTACCACCGTGCCTCTCGCGTACTGGTTCCAGTACGGAGCGCCCATGCCGGAGAAAGCGGGTACGATGTAAACGCCGTTCGTATCGGGAACGGAGCGGCAGTATTCCTCCGACTGCGGCGAGGTGCGTATCATCCTCATCTCGTCGCGGAGCCACTGTATCGCTGCCCCGGCGACGAAAACGCTGCCTTCAAGCGCGTAATCGACCTTGTCGCTGTCGCCCGCGGCTATCGTCGTCAAAAGTCCTTTTTCGGATAAGACCGCTTCGCGCCCCGTGTTCATAAGCATAAAGCCGCCGGTGCCGTAGGTGCTTTTTATCCCGCCCGCGGAAAATCCGCACTGACCGAACAAAGCCGCCTGCTGATCGCCCGCCGCGCCCGCTATCGGTATATCGCCGCCGAATTTATCGGTATAACCGAAGATAGAGCTTGACGGTCTCACCGAGGGAAGAAGCGACGCGGGTATGTCGAAATAATCGAGCAGCTCCCTGTCCCATCCGAGCTTGTGTATATCGAAAAGCATAGTACGCGAAGCGTTCGTATAGTCCGTTGCGTGTACTTTGCCGTCGGTAAGATTCCATATAAGCCAGGAGTCGACTGTGCCGAAGCGGAGCCTGCCCGCCTCAGCCTTTTCCCTGACGCCGGGTACGTTGTCAAGAATCCACGCTATTTTGCTTGCGGAGAAGTACGCGTCCGGCACGAGTCCGGTTTTTTTGCGCACCGTGTCAGACAAGCCGTTCGCCTTTAATTTTTCTATCATGTCAGCGGTGCGGCGGCATTGCCATACTATCGCGTTGTATACGGGTCTGCCGGTCTCCGCGTCCCAGATTATCGTCGTCTCACGCTGATTCGTGATGCCTATGGCGGCTATCTCGTCCGCCTTCGCGTCGATCTTCTGCATCGCCTCCATTGTAACGCCCATCTGCGTCGACCAGATCTCCATCGGGTCGTGTTCGACCCAGCCGGGCTTTGGGAATATCTGCCGGAATTCCTTCTGGACCATGCTGACGATGTTTCCGCCGCGGTCGAACAGTACCGCGCGGGAGCTTGTCGTGCCCTGATCCATCGCTATAACGTATTTTTTCTCTGTCATGGTATCAAAAACGCCTTTCTCATAATAATCCAATATATAATATAACATTATACGGCATAAAAGTCAATGGTAAAATATAAATAATATATATACTTTTAGTTTTTGCGATAAATAAAAGACAAAACGCCGAATGAAACCGCGCGGCACGATATTGACATTTTTCGCGTTTTATGATATTATTGCGGTATGAAAAACCTGAATCTTCTTATAAAACCCGCCTCGTCGCTTTGTAACTGCGCCTGCGATTACTGCTTTTACCTCGACGAATGCAAAAACAGAAACAGTGGAAAAGCCGTGATGATGAGCGAAAAGACCGCAGAGGCTGTAATTAAAGCCGCGTTTTTATACGGCGCGGACGATATAACGTTTGCTTTCCAGGGAGGAGAGCCGCTTTTGCGCGGTATCGGATTTTTCCGCCGTTTTCTTGAAATGGAAAAAGAGTACAACAAAAACGGCGCGAGGGTGCTTAACACCGTGCAGACGAACGGCACGCTCATCGACGACAGTTGGGCAGACTTCTTTGCGGAAAACGGTATACTTGTCGGCTTGTCGCTTGACGGTTACAGGGAGGCGCACAACAAATACCGCAAGGATAAGGAAGGCAAAGGAACCTGGGACGGCGCGGTAAAAGCCGCCGTATCTCTGACGGAAAAAAACGTCTTCTTCAACGTTTTGTGCGTCGTTACAAGCGCCGCGGCAAAGCACCCGGAGCTTGCTTTCAACACGCTTAAAAAGTATAAATATATACAGTTTATACCGTGCCTCGATCCGTCCGACGGCAAAAAAACGCCGTGGTCGCTTTCGCCCCGGGCGTACGGAGAATTTCTGCACGCCGTTTTTGAGCTGTACCGCAGGGACGGCTGCGTAAGCGTAAGGCTGTTCGACAATTATATTTCGATTCTTAACGGAGAGCCGCCCGAAAGCTGCGGTCTGTCGGGACGGTGCGCCTGCTACGGACTTGTCGAAGCCGACGGCTCGGTATACCCCTGCGACTTTTACGCGACGGACGAATGGCGTCTCGGAAACATAGAAGAGCAGGGCTTCGATACGCTTTTTTCGTCGGATATTGCGCGCGATTTCACAAAGCCGGATATGACGGACGAATGCAGATCGTGCGGATATAAAAAGCTCTGCGGCGGGGGATGCCGCAGAGAGCGCGTGAACAATAAAACAAAATACTGCGAGAGTATAAAGTATTTTCTCGATAAAGATAGAGATAAGCTTATCGCCCTTGCGCGTTCATCTTCACCCTTTTGAGTATCAGATCGAGTATAACTCCGTTTATCACGCCGAATATAACGGCGAAGATAAGAAGCGGCGGGAGATAGTAAAAGACCGAGCCGGACGATAAAACGAGCGCGGAGGCGCATATCTGCGCGGCGTTGTGCGTGACCGCGCCGCATACGCTTACGCCCGTAACGTCAAAAGCGTTGAGCTTTTTCAGAACGAACATGACGGCGAGGCTGAAAACGCCGCCCGCAAGACTGTATATAAGCGAGGTCACGTTTCCGAAAAGCAAAAACGATAAAACTATCCGCACAGCCGAAACGGCGGCGGCGTAGGGCAGACCGAGCATATACAAAGCCGCCATTATAACAAGGTTTGCAAACCCGGGCTTTACGCCCGGCACGCCTATCATATCGAACGGTATAAGGTATTCAACGTAACTGAAAGCAAACGCGGCAGCCGCCAGAACGCCCGTCAGGGCGATTTTTTTTGTTTTTTTCATTTCATATCACAACGTCGGCGCCGTTGTCGCCTTTTATCTGCAATATCACGCGGTTGGGCAGACATATTATCCGCTCGCCCGCGTGCGATACGGGCTTGCTGTGAACGCAGTCCTGACCCGCGCACGTCGACGACACGACGTACGCCTTGCCGTCTTCTATCATAACGACGAGCTTGCCTTCCGCCCCGTTTATCTCTATACGCGCGTCCTTATCAAGCGGATATGCGCCGTATATTCCGCCGTCAACGGTTATCACAAGCTCCTTGCCGTCCTTTGCGTTCGTGCGCGTTATGAGAATAAGCGAAAGAGATACCGCAAGGATCACGCCGACAAGTATAATATCGCGTACGACCGTCTTATTCATAGCGTGAAAAGCCCTCCGACCGCACCGCCTGCCCGTCCGCTTTTATCCACAGCGCCTCGGCGCCGTATCGCTTCAACAATTCCGTCCCTTCCTCAACGCTCATAAGGAACAGAGCGGTGGAAAGCGCGTCCGCCGCCTGCTGATTTTCGCATATCACCGTGACGGAGCGGTATCCGTCGGCGGGGTAAAGCGTTTGAAGATCTATAATGTGATGATATTTTCTGCCGTTATATTCGTAAAACCGCTGATAGTCTCCGCTCGTAACGACAGACGTGTCGGAAACGCTGACCTTCGTAAAAAGCCCCTCGCCGTCGGGATCCTGTACGCCGACCTTCCACAAGCCTTCCGGCTTTCTGCCGGAAACGGTCACGTTTCCGCCGATGTTAAGCATATAATCCTTTATGCCGATTTTGCCGAGGAGCAAAGCCGCGCGCCGCGACGCCTCGCCCTTAGCAAGAGCGCCGACGTCGATCTTTAAATTTCCGTCCGTGAACGAAACGGCGCCGCCGCTGATATGAACAAGCTCCGGCGATACGTGCGCCGCCGCCTCTTCAAGCTCGTTGTCCGACGGTACGCCCGTCCCCGCCTCGCGGTATCCGTGCCATACCGAAAACACAGCTCCGGCGAAAACGTTCAGTCTGCCGCCGGTATCGCGGCAGAAGTCCTTGCCCGCCTGCAAAATCGAGGTTATCTCGTCAGTCGCAGCGACCGGAGCCGCGCTTGCCGTGCGGTTTATATACGCGAGGTTCACGATACCGTCGTATTCGTTATAAATATCGTAAAGACGGTGAAGGCGCAGAAGCTCCCCGTGCAGAGCCTCGGCGGCTTTGTTGAATTCATCCTCCGAGCCGCAGTAGGCGATAAAATCCGTGACCGTATCGAAAACGTCCGTAAACGTAATACTGTACCGCCCGGGCGTTTTCGCACAGGCGGTAAAGATAAATACGGTTATTATCGAGAGTATAACGCACGCCGATCTTTTCATATACGCTTTATTATTATCTTTGACGGGCATTTTTCCGCGCATTTGCCGCAGTGCGTGCACATCTTTTGATTTATACGCGCCAGATTGTTCGTTACGGTTATGGCGCCGACCGGGCAGACCTTTACGCATATACCGCAGCCTATACAGCCGTCGGCGCACGCGGATCTGACCGCCTGACCTTTATTGCGCGACGAACAGCGGACGAGATACATCGCGTCGACCGGTACGATATCTATAAGATGATTGGGGCATACGCCGACGCATTTTCCGCACGCCTGACATTTGTTTTCATCAACGACCGCGAGACCGTCGTCGTCGAAATTATAGTTCGCGGCGACCTTAGCGCAGTGACCGTGACAGCGCACGTACGCGACGTTCTTTTTGCCGCCCTCCACGGAAACGCCCAGTATACGGCTTATTTCAGCCGTGTCGGCGGCGACGCACAGACCGGGATCGGCTCCGTCGTAAATAACGGCTTTCGCGTATGCGTCGCAGCCCGCGTAACCGCAGCCGCCGCAGTTCGAGCCGGCGAGCGCGGCGCGCAGCTTTTCCTCGCGCGGGTCGATGTTCGATTTGAATTTCTCTGATAAAACGCTCAATCCCACGCCTATAACTATACTAATCACCACAATGACCGCGCACGCGATCAGAACAGGTACCAACATTATCCGACCCTCACTTTACGAAAACGAAACGCCCTTGAAGCCGAAGAAGGCGATAGCCATAAGTCCGGCGGCGAGCAGTACGATGGGCATACCCTGAAACGCCTTAGGTATCTTGTTGTACTGAATGCGCTCCCTGATACCCGCCATTATAACGATGGAAACGAGAAAACCGACCGACGTGCCGACGGCGAAGATAAGCGTGTGGAAAAAGTCGAAGCCCTTCTGCGAGCTGTCTATCGCAACGCCGAGCACGGCGCAGTTAGTCGTTATAAGCGGCAGATAAACGCCGAGCGCCTTATAAAGCGACGGAAGCTTGCGCTTGAGGATTATCTCAACCGTCTGAACGAGCGCCGCGATTATCATTATATACACGATCGTGCGCAGATAAACGAGATCGAGCGGTATCAGAACGAATCTGTTCACAAAATACGTGATGACCGACGATATCGTGATGACGCCGATGACAGACGCGCCCATACCGACCGCGGTCGACGTCTTTTTCGACACGCCGAGAAACGGGCAAAGTCCCAAGAATCTGCTCAAAACCACGTTGTCGATAAGAGCGTAGTTTATTATGCCGAGAATAAACGCCGTTACGTAATTCATTGTTTATCCTCCTTATTGCCTATGCCGCATGACGCGTCGAGGCACGACGCGCAGTTTCCGGTGCAGAATTTCTCCGGCTCCGGCTTTTTGTTTTTGATGTTTATCCTGTTTCTCACCGCCGCGAGTATCGCCAGCACGAAGAACGCGCCGGGCGCCATTATCATTATCGACACGGGCTCGAAAAACGACGGCATTATGTTGAAGCCGAAAATGCTGCCCTTGCCGAGAAGCTCGCGCACGGAGCCGATCACGGTCAGCGAGAGCGTAAAGCCGAGACCCATGCCGAGACCGTCGAAGAACGACGAAAGCGGCGGATTTTTCGACGCGTACGATTCGGCTCTGCCCAGAATTATGCAGTTTACGACGATAAGAGGTATATACAGACCGAGCGAGGCGTAGAGCGGGCGTACGTACGCCTGCATAAGAAGCTCGACGACCGTAACGAGCGACGCGACTATAACGATGTAAGCCGGCATCCTCACCTTATCTGGTATCACCTTGCGGAGCAGGGAAATAACGAGGTTCGACATCATAAGCACCGCGCAGGTGTGACGGCGAGCGTCGGACACATTCCGAGCATCAGAACGAACGTCGGATTTTCCTTTATTATGCCGTTATACAGTCTTTCAACAGGCTTTTTCAATTCGCCGCCTCCTTTCCCAACTGCGCTGCCGCAAATCTGAAGCCGCCGTTTACCGCTTCAAGCACGGCTTTCGTAGTTATCGTCGCTCCCGTGAGAGCGTCAATCTCGTTATCGTTTTCCGCGCCCTTTTTCGTGTAAACGAGGGGGATCGCGGATTTTCCTTTGAACTGATCGGAGAATTTCTCGTTCTGACATTCCGCGCCGAGTCCCGACGTCTCGCTCATCGACGTTACCTTGACGGCGGTTATCACGCCGTCTTTGCCGACGCCGAGCGAAAGCACTATATCGCCGCCGTAGCCGTTGTGCGATAAAGCCGATACGACGATACCTATCATACCGCCGTTTTCGTCGTACGCTCTGTACGCTGAAAGGATCTCCGCGGCTTCCTTCTCATCCTTGCCGTTCCATTCGGCAACGGAGCCGTCGGTCAGCTCTTTGAATTCCTTCGCCCCGTCCATTACGGCGTAGTAGGAATCCATACGTTCCTTCGCCTCCGCCGCCGCTATCGTTTCCTTTGTGACCGCGTAAACGACTGCGAGTATAAGCGCCGCGGCAAGCGTTATGGAGACGAGGACGACCGTGTTCCTGATTATCGTTTTAGTCATATTCACGCCTTCTTTCCGTATGTGCCGAGCGGCTTCGGGTACGTCAGCTTTTCTATCATCGGCGTGAGCATATTCGCTATGATGATAGCGAACGAAATGCCCTCGAACGAGCCGCCGAAGCAGCGTATCACCGCGGTTATGAGTCCCACCGTTATGCCGTAGATTATGCGTCCCCATGAGGTGACGGGCGACGTCGTGTAGTCCGTAGCCATGAAAACCGCGCCTGCGAGCAGACCGCCGCCCGTGACGTGTACCGTAAGGTAGTTGAGCGTTACCGGGTCGCCCTTTATCAGCGTGAACAGCGCGACGAAAGCGAAGGTCGAGCCGATGACGCATAAAGGTATGCGCGGGCTTATAACACGGCGTATAAGCAGATATGCCGCGCCTATGAGTATCGCTATCGTCGACGTTTCGCCTATCGAGCCGGAATGCGTGCCTATGAACATATCGAAATAACTGACGTACTGACCCGCCGCCGCCTGCGAAAGCGGAGTCGCGGCTGACACGCCGTCCGCGACTGACGGATAATCCGTCATTATGCGGGAGAACGAAAGTATAAGAAAGCATCTCGCCGTCAGCGCCGGGTTCATAAAGTTCTGCCCGATGCCGCCGAACAGCATTTTTACAATAAGTATCGCAAAAACGCCGCCGACCACGGGTATCCATAACGGCGCCGTGGAATAAAGGCTCATCGCCAGCACAAGCCCCGTAACGACGGCGGACAGATCGCCCACCGTGACGGGCAGCTTCATTATCTTTTCATACACGAACTCGGTCAGAACGCACGAGGAAACGCTTAAAACGCTTATAAGGAGCGCGCGCCAGCCGAAATAGAAATAACCGAAGATCATAGCCGGCGACATTGCGATTATAACGTCGAGCATGACCTTTGTCGTCGTCCGCGGCGAACGGACGTGAGGTGATATGGATACGTTTAACGTTTTCATTTCTTGTTTGCCGCCTTCTTTTTTTCCGCGATAACGAACTGCTTTGCCGCGGTGATGGACTGCGAAAGCCTGCGCTTCGCGGGGCATATATAAGTGCAGCAGCCGCAGCCTATACATTCAAGCCCGTTCAGCTTTTCAAACTCCGCGTAGTCGTTTGCGTCAGCCGTGTTTTTAAGCTTTATCGGCATAAGATGCTCGGGGCAGACCTGCAAGCACCTGCCGCAGCGTATGCATTCGTGCGCCTCCGGCACAGCCATGTTGTTTTTGAGCAGAAGCACGCAGGACGTGACCTTGTTCACCGGAACGTCGAGCGAATATACCGCCGCGCCCATCATCGGACCGCCGAAAATTATTTTTTCCGGGTCGTATTTAAGACCGCCCGCCGCCTCGACGAGCTCCTCCACGTTCGTTCCCAAAAGAACGTCGAGATTCGACGGCTCGTTTATCGCGTCGCCCGTAACCGTAACTATACGGTGTATCAGGGGCTTATTGTAAGCCACGGCATCGGCTATCGCCGTCAGCGTGGAGAAATTCAGCACGACGCACCCCGCGTCCGCCGGAAGCATTTTTGAATTTATTCTGCGCTTTGTAAGCGCCGTTATCATAACGCGCTCGCCGCCCTGCGGATATTTGCGCTTGAGCGGAACGACTGATATGTTTTCCTCGCCGCGGCAAGCCTCGCTCACCCTTGCGATACCGTCCGGCTTGTTCGATTCTATGCCGAAAATACCTTTCGCACCGTCGAAAAGCGATAATACCATCTTCATGCCGAGCACCGCTTTTTCAGGCGCTTCAAGCATAAGACGGTAGTCGCACGTTATATAAGGCTCGCATTCCGCGCCGTTGCATATAACGTAATCGATCTTCGTCCCCGGCTTGACGGCAAGCTTTACGTGCGTGGGGAAGCCCGCGCCGCCCATGCCGACTATACCGGCGTCCTTTACGATTTCGATTATCTGTTCCTTCGTAAGCTCTTTATAATCACGGTATTCGCCGAAGCCCTGTATCTTTTCATACAGACCGTCGTTTGATACGGTCACGGCGAGCGCGGTGTCTCCGTTGTGACATTCCTTCGCCGCAACGGATTTTACGGTGCCCGATACTGAGCTCAGAACCGGCACGGACACGAAGCCGCCCGCGTCGGCTATCTTCTGTCCGACGAGCACTCGCTCGCCCGCCGAAACGCAGGGAACGCCCGGCGCGCCGATATTCTGATTCATAAGATAGACCAGATCGCCCTTCGGCAGGTATTCCTTTATCTGTTTATCCTTTGACAGGAATTTCATATCCTTTATATGAACTCCGCCGCGGAATGTTTTTGTGAACACGTTCTGTTCCTCCGAAATAATATTTCATCCATTTTATTTTACTATGAAAGAGGCGATTTGTCAAGATATTATATTAAAAATAATTA
>CACZVC010000016.1 GCA_902784545.1 uncultured Ruminococcus sp.
GACAATCTTAAAGACAGAACTATTTTCTCCCTCGATATGGGCGCGCTCATCGCGGGCGCGAAATACAGAGGCGAATTTGAGGAGCGTCTGAAAGCCGTTTTGAACGAGATAAAAAAGTCCGACGGCAAGATAATAATGTTCATCGACGAGCTTCACACCGTAGTCGGCGCGGGCAAAACGGAAGGCTCCATGGACGCGGGCAACCTGCTTAAACCTATGCTCGCGAGAGGCGAGCTTCACTGCATCGGCGCGACGACGCTCGACGAATACAGAAAATATATCGAAAAGGACCCGGCGCTTGAAAGACGTTTCCAGACCGTTCTTGTAGACGAGCCTACCGTCGAGGACACTATAACCATTTTAAGAGGTTTGAAGGAGCGTTACGAGGTATACCACGGCGTAAAGATACAGGACGGCGCGCTTATATCCGCGGCGGTGCTCTCCGACAGATATATTTCCGACAGATTTCTGCCCGATAAGGCTATCGACCTCGTGGACGAGGCGTGCGCCCTGATCAAGACCGAAATGAACTCCATGCCGACGGAAATGGACGAGATATCGCGTAAAATAATGCAGCACGAGATAGAAATAGCCGCTCTTTCAAAGGAGACCGACAAGCTGTCGCAGGCGAGGCTCGAGGAGATAAAATCCGAAACGGCAAGGGAACGCGATCAGTTCAACGAGATGAAGGCTCGCTGGGAAAACGAGAAAAACAGCATAGGCAAGCTCGCGGGTCTGCGCGAAAAGATCGAGCAGACGCAGGCGCAGATAGAGGCAGCGCAGAACCGCTACGATCTTGAAAAAGCCGCGGAGCTTAAATATTCCGTTCTGCCGAAGCTGAAAAGCGAGCTTGAGGAAGCCGAAAAAGCGGCGGCGGGCGGCAAGGGCAATTCATTCCTGCGCGACAAGGTAACCGAGGAGGAGATAGCTAAGATCGTATCGCGCTGGACGGGAATACCCGTATCAAAGCTGCTCGAAAGCGAAAAATCAAAGCTGCTCCACCTGGACGATATACTGCATAAGAGAGTTATCGGACAGGACGAGGCGGTACAGAAGGTAAGTCAGGCTATTCTCCGCTCCCGCGCGGGAATATCCGATCCGAACAGACCGATAGGCTCGTTTATGTTTTTAGGTCCGACGGGCGTCGGTAAGACCGAGCTTGCAAAGGCGCTTGCCGAAGCGCTTTTCGACGACGAGCGCGCGATGGTAAGGATAGATATGAGCGAGTATATGGAAAAGTACTCCGTCTCGCGTCTTATCGGCGCGCCTCCCGGATACGTCGGCTACGACGAGGGCGGTCAGCTAACCGAGGCGGTGAGAAGAAAACCGTATTCGGTAGTGCTGTTCGACGAGATAGAAAAGGCGCACCCCGACGTTTTCAACGTGCTTTTGCAGGTGCTTGACGACGGCAGGATAACGGACAGCCAGGGCAGAACGGTGGACATGAAAAATACCATCATAATCCTCACCTCAAACCTCGGCTCGGATATAATTCTCGACGGAATAGACGATAACGGCGAAATATCCGAGAATGCGAGAGCCGGCGTCAACGCTCTGCTCAAACGCAGCTTCCGTCCGGAATTTCTGAACAGGCTCGACGAGATAATCTTCTACAAGCCGCTTACGCGCGAGAATATGAACAGTATCGTCGATCTTATGCTCAAAGGCATCGCAAAACGGCTTGAGGACAAACAGCTGAAGCTCGTGCTTACCGACGAAGCGAAGCAGTACGTTATAGACCACGGCTACGATCCCGCCTTCGGCGCGAGACCGCTGAAACGGTATTTACAGTCCCACGTTGAGACGCTCGCGGCGGAAAAGATAATCCGCGACGATCCGGCACCCGGCGACACGCTGACTGTCTGCGTCGAAAACGGAGAGCTTGTTATAAAATAAAAACGCAAACAAAAAAGCAGACTGATTTTGATTTTCAGTCTGCTTTTACATTTACGTTTAAATAACGGGTATCGCAGGCGCCGGGAAAAGCGCGCTTAAGATCATAAGCAGCGAAAAGCCGCAGGCGACAACAGAAAAAACAATATTAAAAACCACCGATATCACGCGCGCCGAATACGACACCTTTTTACTGTTTGCCGTGCGTTCTTTCATAAACGAAAGGAATTCGCCGGGGTCGCCGTAGGTAAAGGAGCTTTTCGGTATTCTCAAAGAACCCCTGTTGACGTTGAGAACGAAGGCGTCGCCGTCGTCCGCCACGGAATTTATATGATAATACGATTCCGCTCCGTGCCCTCCGTCGTCGTTGTAATCCATAAAAGCGTCGTCTTCAAAAACGATGTGGACCGCGACGTCCCTGTTTCCGTTCTGTCTGTACATGGCGCCGATCCTGACGGCGGGCAGAGACAGGATTTTCAAAAAAGCGACAATAAGCATGACAAACGTGAAAAAATCCGATATCAGCGGCGCGGTTCTGTTGATGTGCAGAGCGATCTTTACACATATAAACAATATCGCCGATATCAACAGTATAACGTTCGTAACGCGCAGCGGGCGTTCGTACGGCAGGCACGGACGCTTTACGGTCTTTGCGATATGCTCGCGGTCTATAATGAAATCGTTTTCAAAAAACACGTTTTTCTGTATTACCTTACTCATAACGCCTCTCCGTTATCAATATGCAAAACGTCTTATATTTGTTACGGGCAAATTATACCATACGCGCGGCGTTTTGTCAACCCCCCCGAAGATATTCACTTTAAAATCACAAATTTTTAATATTATATTCTTGAATAAATCCGCTTTGTCGTGTATAATATACGAGCGCTTTGAAAAAAAGCGCGCGATAATACGGTGGGTATAGCACAGCTGGTTAGCGCGTCAGGTTGTGGCCCTGAAGGTCGCCGGTTCGAATCCGACTACCCACCCTGGAAAAGCCTTGCGAAAGCAAGGCTTTTCAACTAAATCCGTCCTTGGCGGACGGGATAAATCCACGCAAGCGTGGATGAAATCACTTCGTGATGAAATCCGCACTGACGTGCGGGATACAGAGGACGGATTTAATTTCATCGTGAGCAAAGCGAACGATTTCATCCGAGGACTGCAGTCCGAGGATTTCACCGCAGCATCGCTGCGATTTCATTTTTGTGATTTCGGGCGTTAAGCACAGAAAAAGCACGCGAAAGCAAGGCTTTTCAACTAAATCCGTCCTTACAGACGGGATAAATCCACGCAAGCGTGGATGAAATCGCTTTCGCGATGAAATCCCGCTTCGCGGGATGAAATCCGCCTCGACGACGGATGGGTGGAGCGGTACGCTTATCTTTTGATCAGCTTCACCGCGGCGAAGCCGAAAGCGGGGATATCGGACAGGTACAGCCTGTCCTTTTTTATTTCCGCGGTGCAGTTTACGCTGTCCTTTACCGTATATTCTCCGTCAAGCTCGGCGCAAGGAGCGTACACGGGATCGGCGAAGAAGTTCCAGAAACCGACGGCGAGAGCTCCGCTTTCCTCTTCTCTTCTGCACATTATATAAAGCGACGGCGCGCCGTAAACGTATGCCGGCGGTTTTTTGCCGCTTATGCGTTCTATCGCGTCCGCGTACTGGCGGCTTCTTTTATAATGGCGCGAAATATCCGCGAAAGCGCTTTTTTCAGTATTGAAGTTGAGAAGTAAAAACCGCTGACCTTTTCCGTTTTCATAATACGCGGATAACGGTATCCTTTTATCCCCCGAAAGGGTATAGCTCAATATCTCCGCTTTTTCGTCAAGCGTTATATCGTAAATCCGGGCGCCGCGGACGCGTATCCTTTCACCGTCCGTGAAATACTCGCTTTCAACGGTAAGCGGCTCGCTGATACTCCTTACGCCGACGTCAAAGCCGCGCTCCGTCAGTATCTCCGCGGCGGCTATATCCATAATAAGCCCGTTATCGAGCGCGGACTCCGGCAGGGCTCTCGCGTTTTCGTCAAAGCACGCGCCGCAAACCCCCGCGCCCTCGTAGGTGACGGGTATCGAGCAGAAAGAAAGCGTGCGCGAGGCTATCGGGAAGCTGAGCCTTTCCGGGTTGAAATTTTCGTTCACCTTCGTCGGCGACACGGTATCAGCCAGCTTTTTCATCTCCGCGTAAACTCTTACGCCGTCTGTTTTCCCTTTGAAATTACGGTCTATCCATTCATATACCGCGCGGTTTTTCTCATGCGCTTTTGCGTAGCCCTGCTCGGTATCCGGCTTTGAATAGTAATCAACGCCGTATTTGAGTATGCCGTCGGTACAGCCGGAGGCGCGTATAGCGGTGTCGAAGCCCTCGAGATAGCTCGCCGGGCAGTTCATCCTCGGGCGCGGGAACGGGTCGCCCTCAGCCATTACCTCTATATCGTCCGCTTTCGTCCAGGCGCCCTCCATACGCTCCATATCTATGACGTCCTGAAGCTTATGCCCCCAGTTTTCAAGCACAGCCCAGTATGGCGCGCCGATAAGACGGACGAAAGGCTTTGTTTTGCCCGCCAGGATACGCGCGACCTGCGCCGCGTCCACGCCGTCGAGGTCCCAGCCGGTCATACAGGTGCATAGACCGACGCGGATATCCGGATTTATCTCGTCGACCGCGGCTCTCACGTTTTCGGAAAACGCTTTGAGCGCGTCGCCGTTCGCCTTTATATATGCGTCTCTTATTTTGTTTTTACCGCCTGTCAGTATATGTTTTCTTATTTCTTCCCTGCCGTATTCGCCGCCCGCCGCCTCGTTTATCGCTTTTATGTGATATTTGCAGAGGCACGCGGGGGACGAGCCTAAATAGCCGTAGCGGAAATCGTCGTCGAACATTATCATATCGACGCCGCATTTCGCTATATCTTTAATATATTCTGCGGAAAATTCAAGGAAATCGGGATCGCGCGGGCAGGCGTACGATCTGAATTCCGCGCCGTCTATGCCGGTCATGCATTGAAACGGCGCGTTTCCGGCGAACATGAACGTCCAGATCCACGCGCCGACCTCATAGCCGCGCGACTTGAAAAACTCCGTATTCTCTTTAAGCGACAAAAGCGCTTTCCTTCTTTTTTCCGGGTCCGTTTCGTAAAATTCCATCGACATGAATACGCGCTCCGCGTCGAATCTTTTCACCTGAACGAGCGAGCTTTCACAGCCGTAATATGAAAGAGTATCGTTTCCGAGCGGTACGGATATTTTATACATGAGCTGACTGCCTCCGTTTTTTTATTCCATTATACCATATTTTTTTCGGATTGCAAGACAAAAATCGGGTAAGCGAATTTACCGGTTGGAAGCACTTATAACCCTTCTTTCCGGATAGTGAATTTACCGGTTGACAAATAACAATAAATTACGCCAATAACAGAAGTGAAATAAGTGGTTGAAAAACAAACGAATAAATGGAAAAGAGCACGGTTTGTATTGTATGACATTTTATTTTTTCCTTATTTTGATGATTATTGCGGTAACGACGCCAATAAGCGCAAGCGCTCCGGCGGCGATAACTGCTATGACTGTCGGGTTTACATTGGCTGCGCGTTCGGCTTCGTTGTTCGTTGTGAGCGCTTCGGTAATAACAGCGGGAGTGTCGGTCTCTTTTTCGGTATTCGTTACGGCTTCCGTCTCTGTTTCAATAACGGGATCTGCGGCAGGGCTTGCGGTAAATACGTAATTTCCGCCGCCTACCGTATAAATGAATTCTTTGTTTTCGCCTCTGCCCTCGAATTTTATGCCGCTGCCGTCTTTTTCAAATATGTTTACGTCCGATTCTCTTATGCTTTTTGCTTCGGGAAGCGGTATTATTACGGTTGCCTTTGTGTTTGCCGGTACGTCGACTTTCCAGGTAAGAATACCGCCTTCATATTTCCAGTCTGAAACGCATTTTCCGACGACGGCGTCAATCGTACTGCTGACGAATGAAAGACCGCTTTCCAATCCCGGTCGGTAAGTTATTTCGCTGTAACCGGCGCCGGTTTTTCTGATTCCACCGAGTCCTTCAAACATCCAGCACGCGGGACCTCCTCCGAGCATAACGTGGTTCTGAGAATCGAAATAAGCAAGGAAATCGCCCGCTTTTGAATTAAAATTGTTCCCTGCCGTGTCCCAGTATTCCCACAGAGACGTAGCACCGTTGTCTATCATGAATCCGAACGAGCCTTTGTCTTTTGATATAGTCATATCAAGGAGCAGTTTATGCTCGTTTTCCGCGCTCAGCGCTTCGTAAAGAGATTTAGTGCCGAGAACTCCGGTACCTAATACTCTGCCTTTTTTATTGCATATTTCAATAAGATTATCAAGTACTTTCTTTTTGTTTTCGTCAGTTATAAGACCGAAGTCAAGCGCAATTGATGAGCAGGTCTGACTTTTTTTGGCGTAATAACCGTTTTTATAATACTTTTTCTGAATAGCGTCAAAGACCTTTTTCATATGTGCGTCGTGTTCGGCGTGATCTCTGCCCGATATATCGAGCATTTTTGACAATAGCATTCCGCAATTGTAATAGCATGACGCTGAAAGATAACCGCTGTCGACCTGTCCGTTCGCGTTGTCAATACCGACCCAGTCTCCGTATACGTTTTGCGTGACGAGATAATCCTTTTCATAGGTCGACGCATAATCGAATACTTTTATGAGAGTATCTATACTATGTTCGATATAGTATCTGTCACCCGTCTGCATATAAAGCTCATACGGAAAAATGAATATCGCGCTTGCCCACGTTATGTCATACTGCGCTCCGCTTTCTGTATTTGACGGACGCGGTACGACTATTTCAGGTCTGCCGTCCGCTTTTACACCCATAAGCATTGCGTCAAGATACGCTTCCGCGGTCGTCCAGTCGTTCAGAAGTATCGCGGCGGATTTTTTGGTGACGGCCGCGTCGCCCGTCCATCCGTTCTTTTCACGCTGTGGACAATCCGTGTAATTTCCCATCATATTTGATCGCTGAGATACGTTATACATCTCAAACACCTGATCGAGCCTATCGTTTGAAGACTTGAAAAATCCTTTTTGCAAAACGTCGTCGCTCGTAAAACAGGCGGTGAAAACCTCGGGATCTAACTCTGTGTTTTCCGGGGGTGTTACGCGCAGATAACGGAAACCGGTATAGAAAAATCTCGGTTCGAATACGTCGTTCTCACCCGATAAAGTATAGACGGATACGGGCTTATGAGCCGTGGTGTTGACCCATATGTCGCCTTTTTCGTCGAGAAGCTCGGAGTATTCTATCTTATATTTATCGTTTTTGTTTCCCTTTACCGTCATTTTGACGTAACCCTGCATATTGACGCCGAAGTCAAGTATATATGCTTTTTTTCCGCCGGACGTTATCTCTTTGCAGGATACGGGTTTTATCTCTTTTATGACTTTTGTACCGGCGGGCGAAGGAACGGACGGCGCTTCTCCGGGGAAATTCCACTTGTCAGTGTCGACAAAATCAAAATCGTCTTCCCATACGACGCTTCCGTTTTGCGTGACGGAAATTCTGTCGTATGACGCGACCTCGTTCAATGCGGAACGTATACCGAGCGCTCCGTCCGTCTGGCTTTGCGGCAAGCTTACGGTATGTACTTTATTTCCGTTTATATAAGTCGTAACGGTACCGTCAAGAATCTCGATCCTCATCGTAACCTTTTTGTTCAGTCCGAGTCCTTTGGCAGACGGCGTGTCTATCTCAGTCCAGCCTACGCGATGAAGTCTCAGTCCGTTGGCGGTAATCTGCCACATAAGAGGGCTTAAAACCCCTTCCTTTGCACCGAAAACGATAGTACCGAGCGTCTTTCTGACCGTTATGACGGCATCTATCGTGTAATTGCCGCTGAAGCTTTGATACGTGGTAAAAAAGCCCGAATTATCAGGTATAGTAAGCTCGCCGCCGACAGAACCGAAACCGGATTCGGAAACGTCCTTCCAGCTTTGGTCGACTTTGAAGTCAGCTTTATCCCACGGCGTTTTTTTCGTATTGTTTATGTTTTCACCCTTTGAAAGATTTTCCGTTTCTATCTCGGATACGGAAGAAGTTTTCCAATCGTCTTTCGTGGTTATCGTCTGAACGCTTCCGTCTTTGTATTTTATACGAAGCATACCGCGCAGATCATGTCCCATATACGTGCTTCCGCTGACGTACGCGCCGATACAGTTATCGCCTTCTGCGAGCATGGACGTTATATCGAAAGTGTTATAATACGTTATCTTGTCGGAAACGCCTTTGCGGGGGCCCCATATAAGATCGCCGACTTTTGCGCCGTTCAGCCTTATTTCGATAACTCCCGTGCTTGAGATATAACAGCGTGCGCGTTTTATGTTTTTTATCGGTTGATCCAGAGTGAATATGTACCTTGCAAGTCTTTCCGTGTCTATCCAAACGCCTTCAAGATGATCCGGAGCCGTTTCAAAAACAAGCGGTTCTCCGAAACCGGACTCATTTCCGTTTTCGTCTTTTATATTAACTTTTGCCGTATAAACCGTCTCCGGTTTGAGATCTCCGGGTGCTATTCCCGTCTGCTCGCTGCTTTGTACCCATCCGCTGTCCCAAACCGTCATGTTGCTTTCATCGGTTATCACGCATCTGTAAGCCGTCTGATAAACTCCGCGCCTGTCGGATGTTATGCTCCAACCGAGGCGAACGTTATCATAAGCTATACCCGTATCGTACGCTGATGACGTTTGAAATACTTTTGTTTTTATCCCTGTGCCGTTTGCGGCGGCGATACCGCCCGAGGCGCCACCGATCATAACTGCGGAAATACACATACAAAGTATTTTCTTTAATCTTAAAAAAGCAATATTTTTCATTCCGACTCCTTTAAATTCCGAGCAGGACGGGCAGATAAACCGCCCGTCCTTCTCAGTATAATATTATTCTTTCTTTTTTGCCTTCAGGATTATGAAAACTATAACGCATATAACGGCTAACGCGCCGACTAACCCTGTTGTATTCCGATGTTTTGATAGGACCACGAATCAGGTCTGCCACGTCCCATATTTCTTTTGCGTAATCAAATTTAGGTGTAGTTGTTTCGTTTATCATAGAAGATTTCTTTCTCGATTAGTATTTCTATTATATTATGACAGCCAACCACTAATTTCACAAAATTCTTCATTTAGCATTATATCATTAATATTTAATTTTGTCAACCACTTATTTCACAAACAAAAAAAAGAGAAAGGAAACGATTTCCAACCTCTTATTTCACATACCCCAAAAATCATAAAAAAGGCTGTCTTTTGAAAACAGCCTTGTTGAACCGTATTTATCTGTCGCAGCCGCAGCGGCGGTCGTTGTTGAATTCGGATACCGGAAACTCCATCCCGCGGAAGACGGAGCAGGCGTCCTCTGTTTCCGTAAAAGCGCATTCCTTATCCGGCACGGCGCAGGGCCTCGCGTCGAGCATATACTGCGCCGGGCGTTCGAGCCTCGTCACCGAGAAAAGACCTACCGAAACGACGAGCCGTCTGTCTCCCTGCCCCACGAGATTGCCGATGCGCGAGGCGACGCCCGCGGGTATCTCCCGCTCGGACTGGCACGGGCAATGGTGCGGCGACCTGCGCTCGATTATCTTCGCGCCGAGCACCACCGGGTCGGCGACCTCGAGCACCGCCGTGGGAAGCGAGCTGCTTCCGCAGCCGCAGCCCTTCGATTCGGGTATGTCCGGTATGCCGGAGCAGAAACCGTCCGTCGAAGGGTCCGATCTGAACACGGATGTGCCGCCCTCGCCGCCGTATAAGACCGTGCGCTTGTCGCAGACGCACAAGCCCTCTATTATCTGCCTGTTGGTCAGATTCACACAGCACTCGAACGTCATTCTTATATATATGCGCGCGTCTATGCGGTAAAAACCGTTATTGAAAGGAACGGGGTCGACGTTTATGTCGGCGGCGGCTATTTCCGCCGTGCAGCAGCGGACGTTTGACGAATGCTCGACTATGTCTCTGCCGTAGTCGGTGAGGAACACCGCCGTATCTTCAAAGCAGTCCTTGTCACGGCAGCTGTCAAATATTCTGTTTGTGTCAATATAAGCCGCGTCGCGGCTCTGACACGCTCTGTTATCTGTCATATTATCCTCCGTATAAAAATTATTTCATCATCCTTCGATAATATTATACGGGATCCGCGCCGTCTTTGCTACTGCACCTCGGTCTGCAAAAGCGTCGGCTTTGTAAGTCCGAACAGGATTTTTATGAATTCCTCCTTATAAGGTATGAATTCGCCCTCTCTTATCATACCGAGCACGGTATCGCAGTCAGCCCACGCGACGGCTCTTACCTCCTCCGGCTGTAATTTCAGCGAGTTTATATCAACGTCCTTCACGAATACGAAAAAATCGTCGAAGCCGCGGTCGAAAGCGAGGGTTATAACCGGGCGCGCCTCCGAAAAATCCATATCAAGCCCTATTTCCTCGGAAAGCTCGCGTTCCGCGGCGGTCCTGCCGTCCTCGCCCGCCGCGGCGCTTCCGCCGACGGTGACGTCCCACATTCCCGCCCAGCCGGATTTGAAAAACTGCCTTTGCTGTATCAGCATTTTTCCGTCGGACGACAAGACGACGATATGAACGACGCGGCGGTATTCGCCCTCCGCAAACGGGATTCCGCGGGGCTTTGTCCTGCCGGTCGGACGCCCGTTTATATCAAGTATGTCAAAAAGCTCGTTCTTCTCCGTCTTTATCGTTTTCTGATACGCGAGCCGCTCGTCGCCGTTTTGCAGATATATTATACCGCAGTATTCGAAGCCGTTTTTCAGAAGCGCCTTCCGCATCGGTATATTATCGCGGTGCGTGTCGATCCTTACGCTTCCGCAGAATGAAAGCGCGAAGTCGAAGCACGCCGATGCCGCGCCGTTTCCGCGGCAGTCGGGCGAAACGGCTATGCGGTGCACCGCGCGGTATTCGCCGCCGTTTTTCCACGCTCCTTCGTATATTTTCTCATACGTCGGCTCCGGCCTGTCCATACAGCAGAAAACGCACATTATTTTTTTCTTTTCGCACAAAACGTAGAGCGTGCCGTCCGAGATATCGGAGAGTATATCGCTTTTCGCCGGGTAACCGTTCACCCATTGCTTCATATTGCCGCTTTGGCGCATAAAGGCGCGCGCCGAGGCGTATATTTTCTCAATTTCTTCAACGTCGGACAAAACCGCTTTTCTTATAAACATACCCAACACCCGTGTTTTTTTCTGTAATTATATAATATAAATCGTAAAATGTCAAGTATCGGCATTGACAACGGATAAAAAATATGGTAGAATAATATCGGATAAGTATATCAAGGAGCAGAATATGAACAACAACAAAGCGCCGATAGGCAGAAAATACAGGGACGTGCCGGTAAAATCGGCAATACCACTGTGGTGCGCGGCGGGCGTATGGATAATCGCCGCGGCGTTCATACCGTTTTACAGTATATGGCATATCATAATAATCGCGCTCGTATCGGCGGCGGTCGGTATAACCGTCAGACTGATCCTGCCCAAGGAAACGCGGCAGATTGAGGTACCCTTCGCCTCCGGCAACGTGGCGCTTGACGATATCGTTCACGAGATAGACCGCGCGCTCGATTCGCTCGAGGGCTCGGCTGAGTCCGTTTCGTCCTCCTCTCCGTCAGCCGCGGACAAGATACGGCAGATATGCAAAAGCATAGAAAACATAAGGGAGGCGCTCATAAGCTCGCCCGACGACGTAAATTCCGTGCGCAGATTCATAAACTACTATCTGCCGACGACGGTAAATCTGACGGAAAGATACGAAAAGACGCTTAAAGTGATGAGCGAGGGCGAAAACGCGAAAAAGACGCTTGCTGCGATAGAATCCGCGTTCGATCAGATAAAGACCTCGTTTGACAAACAGCACGACGCGCTTTTCGCCGACGACGTTATCGACGTATCGGCGGATATAAAGGTACTTGAAACGATGCTCGAAAGAGATAATATAAAGTAATCAAATGAAAGGAAGATAAAACCATGGCAGAAGAAATCAAATTAACGCTCGATCCGTTCGGAGTAAAAGAGGCGGAAAAGATCGCGGCAAGCGAGGAGCCCGACGAGACGAAGCTGGCGAAGCTCTCCGAGCTTACCGAGGCTAACCTCACCGAGGAGGAAAAAACGCAGATAGCGGAATTCGCAAATCAGATCGACATAACGGACACCACGTCGATATTGCAGTACGGCGCCGGCTCTCAGCAGAAAATAGCCGATTTTTCGGATTCGGCGCTCAAAAGCGTGCGCACGGAGCAGCTGGGCGAGGCGGGAGAAATGATATCCAAGCTCGTCGGCGAGCTCAAAACGTTCAACAAAGAAATAGACGACTCCAAGAAATTCTCGCTTTTCAAAAGCATAAAGAAGAAATCCGTGACGTTGAAGGCGAAATACGACAAGTGCGAGAACAGCGTAAACGATATCGTTACGGTGCTCGACGGTCATCAGGTGACTTTGCTTAAAGATATCGCCGTTCTCGATCAGCTCTACGACAGAAACCTGACGAATTTCAAAGAGCTTTCGATGTACATTTTAGCCGGTAAGCAGAAGCTGCAGTCAGAGCGCGAAACGACGCTCGTCGAGCTTCAGAACAAGGCGAAGGAAACGGGACTTGCCGAGGACGCGCAGAAGGCGAACGATTACGCCGCGATGTGCGACCGCTTTGAGAAAAAGCTTTACGATCTCGAGCTTACGAGAATGGTATCCATACAGATGGCGCCGCAGATCCGTCTCGTTCAGAACAACGACAGCGTTATGAGCGAAAAGATCCAGTCGACGATAGTCAACACGATACCGCTTTGGAAGAGCCAGATGCTCATAGCTCTCGGTCTCGCGCATTCCGAGCAGGCTTTGAAGGCGGAGCAGGCGGTCACGAACATGACGAACGAGCTGTTAAAGAAAAACGCCGAAAAACTGCATCAGAGCACCGTCGGCATAGCGAAAGAGGCGGAGCGCGGCATAATAGATATCGAAACTCTGACGCATACTAACCAGGAGCTTATCACAACTCTTGACGAGGTACAGAAAATACGTGAGGAGGGACATGAAAAGCGCATAACCGCCGAGGCGGAGCTCGCGCGTATCGAGACCGAAGTCAAAAACAAGCTTCTTGAAATAAGGAAATAATGAAGAAATTTTTTAAGTACAACGTACCCGCCGCGGTGGCGGCGCTTGCGGTGATAATCGTATTATCCGTTTTTCTGGGTATAGGCAGAACGCTCGGAACGTATAAAGGCAGAGTCGAGCGGGCTTTTACGAGCGCCGACAACTCCGCCGCGTCGGATCTGAAAATATACAAGAGCTTCGCGGAACAGCTCTGCGCGATCGCGAAGGCGAACGGCTGCGATACGAAAAAGCTCGAGGACGCGGTAAACGGTATCGACAGTGCCGACCCTTTCGGCGGCGCCGACGCGGCTTTATCCGACGTTTCCGTTTTGTCAGCCGTCGTTTACGCCGAGCTTTCGGCGAAAAAGGAGCTTGACGGTCAGACGGCGAACACGGTCAAATCGGACTATTACGAAATGACGTCTACCGTTATTCGTCTGCAGAAAAACGAAAGCTACAACAAGGCGGCGGCGAAATACAACAAGGCGATACGCTCCTTCCCGGCGAATCTGTTTTCCTTGGGCAAAAAAGAGGCGGCGGTGTTTGACAGATGAAGCGCTTCAATAAAATCATTGCGTCCGCCGCTGTCCTTTTCGCCGCGGTTTTGCCGCTGTTTCTCTGCTCTTTCAAAAGCGCGTCGGGCGTGCCCGAGCCGTCGAAGGAATTTTACGTATACGACGAGGCGGACGTTCTCGACAGCGTGTTAGAGCAGTATATCATCGGCAAAAACGTCGATCTTTACGGCAAATGCGGCGGTCAGATAGTCGTATCCTGCGTGAAAACGACGGGAGATACCGATATATCCGACTACGCCTACACTATGTTCAACAAGTGGAAAATAGGCTCATCAAGCAAAAACAACGGTATACTTGTGCTTTTGTCGATAGACGAGGACGATTACTGGGTCTTGCAGGGCAGAGGGCTCGAGGAGCTTTTGCAGTCCGGCACGATAAAGCTTCTGCTTGACGAAAAGTTAGAGCCGTATTTTGCAAAAAAGCAGTACGCGGCGGGCGTCCGCGCGCTTTTCGACGCGCTTATATCGGAATACGAGCAGATATATTCGATAAAAGTCGACGGCAAGCCCGTTGAGGGAGCCGAAAGCGGAGCTTTGCCGGAGCCGGTCGTTGAAACGGCGAAGGAGCCGATGACTATCGGAAAGGTCATATCCGGCTTTGCCACGCTCGTCGTCGGCTTCGCGGCGGCGGTCATACTGATAATAATTGTTTTATCGGTCATAATCACGTTCCTCGTGATAATCGCCTCGATTTTCAGCTCCGGCGCGGGCGGCGCGGCGCGCACGACGACGCGCACGTTCACGTCGAACACCTACCGTCCGTCCGGCACGTTCTTCCGCGGCACAACGTTTCACGGCGGCGGCTTTTCAAGCGGCTCACGCGGAGGCTTTTCAGGCGGCTCGCACGGGGGATTTTCCGGCGGATCGCACGGAGGATTTTCGGGCGGCTCTCACGGCGGCTTCTCCGGCGGCTCACACAGCGGGGGCGGCGGATCGTCGCGCGGCGGCGGCGCCGGCAGGAGATAATAATTCAATTTCGGTTTGGTTCAGGAAATGTCAAAAAAAGACGGATTCGTTTTCACGGAGCCGAAGCGCAGATATTACACCGAATTTCTGCGCGCGTGCCGTGAGGCGATAGAAAAAAACGACGGCGAATGGCTGCCGGTCAAAAAAGAAAATTTAAGCTCCTTCCGCTTCCGCGGTCCGGGGCTTTACAAGCGTATGAAGACCGGGAACGGACTGCCGGAGGATTTTCCCGTGACGTACACCTACTGGTGCTTCAAGAGCGGGAAATTCATCGGTGAATGTCAGCTCCGTCCGTTCATAAGCGGCGAGGCGTTGAAAACGACGGGACATATCGGCTATTCCGTCCGTCCCTCCCTGCGCGGAAACGGCTACGGGCAGATGATTCTCGCGTTCGCGATAAAAAAGCTGGCGGAGCTTGACGTCTACCCGATACTCGCGTGCTGTCACAAGGAGAACACCGTTTCCCTTCACTGCCTCTCGAAAGCCGGCTTCCGCCGCGCGGGAGAGTATAAGGACGCGGACGGCAGACCTTTATATGAATGTGAATTCCGTTACGAAAAAAACGGCGATGAGATCCGCCCGTGCGAGATTTCGTGCGGCGCGGTCGTCTACACCGTGATAAACGGCGGCATAAAATACGCCGTTATACGCTCGTTTACCGGCGACTGCGGTTTTCCGAAGGGTCATATCGAGGGCAGCGAATCCGAAAAGCAGACCGCCCTGCGCGAGATAAAGGAGGAGATCGGCGTTGACGCGGAGCTTCTCGACGGCTTTTACGAGCAGACGGCGTTTTATCTGCCGCGAAAGCGCAACGTGCTTAAACGCGTTACGTATTTTCTCGCGAGATACGAAAATCAGAAGCTCGTCGCACAGCAGGCGGAGATAGCCGACGTGCGGCTTATGGATTACGATCAGGCTATGAGCGTAATGCGCCACGCCGATTCAAAATCGCTTTTATACAAGGCGAACGAATACATAACGGAGAATATGTGATGATAAAACCGCATAGATTAAAGCCCGGCGACAAGGTCGCCGTGGTTTCTTTATCCTCCGGCTCGCTCGGAGAAAAAGAATTGATCCACAAATTTGATATAGCGAAAGAGAGATTCGCGCGGTACGGGCTCGAATGCATAGCGATGCCGCACGCGCTGAAGGGCAGAAAATACGTTTACGAGCACCCGGAGGACAGGGCTAAGGATCTTATGGAAGCCTTTTCGGATAAGGAGATAAAGGGCGTTTTCTGCGCCATCGGCGGCGATGACTCGGTAAGGCTTCTGCCTTATATCGACTTTGACGTGCTGAAAAACAATCCGAAAATATTTACCGGCTTTTCCGATTCCACGTCGAATCATTTTATGATGCACAAAGCCGGGCTCGTGTCGTATTACGGCGGAAACATTATGTGCGATATAGCTGAATACGGCGATATGAACCCGTATTTCAGATCGTCGTTTGAAAACACGCTGATAGACCCGAAACCGTCGCTCGACATACCGTGCAGCGAATTTACGGCGTTTGAATGCGACAAGGTGCGCTGGGGTATCGAAAACATAAACAAAAAGCCGAATCTGAGAAAAAACACGGGATATGAGATCCTGCAGGGGAGCGGCAAGGTCAGAGGCGAGCTTTTCGGCGGCTGCGCCGAGGTGTTCATCGAGCTTTCGTTCACGGAGCTGTGGCGCTCCGTCGACTGGCGCGGCAAGCTGCTTTTGCTTGAAACGAGCGAGGAAAACATACCCGCGGATTATCTTTTGTGGATACTGCGCGGAATGGCGGCGGACGGTATCTTCAACAAGATCAACGGCATAGTCGTCGGCAAGCCCACGTATGAGGAAAAATACGAGCCTTATAAAGACGTATATAAAAAGATAATGAAAGAAGCGAAAACGCCCGATCTGCCGATAATCTATAACGTCAACGTCGGTCACGCGTATCCGATAGGCGTATTCCCTCTCGGTCTGCAATTTGAAATAGACTGCGGCAATAAAAAACTGACGCTGCTTGAAGCGGCGACGAGGTAAAAAAATGATAGATATCAGCAATATAAATGACGACAGACTGTTTTCTTTATACGTTTTAAACGGTATCGTTACCCGAAAGGAATATAAAACAAAATCGGCTGATACGAAAAAAAAGCTTATGTTTCTTACCGCCGCGGGGCTGCAGGGCTATGAAAACTGCGGCGACGAAGTAAAGGCTTTATTCAAAGACGGAGCCGACATAGACGCCGCGCTTGAATTTCTGTCGGAGTGCGATAAAGAGTACGAAAGACGCGTACGTCTGAAACGTGAAAAAAGATCTTTTATGTTCGACTGTATCCCCGCAGATAAAAAGCGCCTGTTATCGTATCTTTGCGCCGACAGCGCGGCTGTACAGTATCTTAAAAACGACAGGGACGGCGTTCAGCTCATTTCCCACGGCAAAGCATATATCGCGGCGTTTACTCTTCTTTGCGAAAAAAAGAGTAAAAACTCATTAAAAATGATAAACCTTACCGATTGGGAATACCCGGTGATCTTCGATACGGAAAAAGGACTTTATTCTCTTTCGTTTACTTTTGAGAGCGATCAGACCGGAAAAGAAAAAACGCTGTTCTTTTCCGATTTTGACGCGCGCGTCATACCCGTAAACGCGTGCCGTCCGTTTCCCGGATTTTATAACGGCGCTTATTATATTACAGCGGAAATATCGCAAAACATACTTGCAAAAAAAGCTCTTGACGAAAGCCTTTGCAATGAAAGCGAAAAAGCTCTTTTTCACCTTCTCGCGGAGCTTTCCGATCTGCTGTATGAGAAAGAAAAGGACGATTATCCGGTTTTTGAAAAAATACTGAAAGAGCACGGCGAGAAAAAAGCCGCGTCGTATCTGTCGCGGATCGGCGTATCGAAAAAAAACAGCCGCGGCGCTTTGGAAAAGCTTTTGCTCCGCTTAAACGACGGCAGACTTGAACATATCTGGCGCGGCATATACGAAAAAATATACGAATCGCAGAGCGGATACGCGGATGTAAACGATATTTTATTCAATAAAGGAAAATACGCAAAACTGATATCCGATACCGATAAAAAAATGCAAAGTCTCGGCTACGGCGGCAAATATCCGGATTACGTTAAAAACGGTCAGATCAGACGTCCTCACCTGTTTTCCGCTGAAAACGGAAGCGGCGTTGTGTTTCCCGCAAAGGACGTGCGCTTTTTCGTTACCGCGTCTCCCTGCGCCGTTGAAACGGGCGGGATATATCAAACCTTTTATTCCGGCTTTGCCGTAAGCAAAAACAAATACAGCGCGTCGGATATTTATTCATGTATGTTTTACGGCGGAAAAGCTTTGTTTTACGTATCGGGTATCACGGACAACGCGGCGGAGATCGCCGCCAAGCTTGCGGAATTGAAAAAGCTGACGAAAAGCGAACGTGATTCCGTTTATTTTTTCAAAAAACCCGTAGGCAAAATAATACTTAAATGTATGCTCATCGGACTGTTTTTCAGTCTTGCTTTTCTCCTTGTCGGCTTGCCTTTGTTTTACTTATTTACAAAGCTTGACGGAAACACGGAAACGTTTATCGAATTCATTCGCACGATACCGGTTTTGCCGCTGTTTTTGTTCGCCTGGTTCTCATACGGAGGCGTATTCTCGCTTTTAGCGGTATTTACAAAAAGAATGTGATATAAACGGTAAGGCATATCCCCGCAAAATGTTTGTATATTTTGCGGGGATATTCGCTTAAATATACAGCGTTATTGAATATTATCAACAAATTTCAAGTTTTTATGCAAAAATATTGAATTTCCTCTTGACAAATGCATAATTATGCGGTATAATAGGCGCATAAAAACCCGAGGGGTACAAGAAAGGAAAAAATGATATGAAAAAAACAATGACTATAATACTTGCGGCTGTAATGGTTATATGCTGCGTCGCGTTCGCCTCCTGCTCGAAGACGGAGGAAAAGGTGCTCAACGTTTACACGAACGCGGGCTTCGCTCCGTACGAATACCTTGACAGCACCGGCAAGGTCGTCGGCGTCGATATAGACGTCGTAAACTACATAGGCGAAAAGCTCGGCTACAAGGTAATAATAAACGATATCGAATTCAACGCGATACTGAACGAGGTCTCAAAGGATAAATTCGCCGTCGGCGCCGCCGGTATGAGCAAAAAGGCGGAGCGTGACGAAGTCGCTCTCGCGTCCGAAGTATACGCAACGTCGGTGCAGTACATCATAGCCCCGAAAGGCACGTTTGAAGGCGAACAGGTCAAGCTTGCAGACGCGGTGGCGTACGTCGCCGGAGCGTCCGTAAAATCCTTCGGCGTACAGAAGGGCACGACCGGCGCGGACCTCGTTGCCGGCGGCATTGAGGGTACCGAAGCCAAGGTGATAGAATACAGCAACGCGATACAGGCGTCAAACGACATAGGCACTACGGTTGCCGCGGTCGTTATAGACAAAATGCCCGCCGAATCGATCTGCAAGGGCAAGGATAACCTGCAGTGCTGGTCGCTCGACGCAGAGATGGAATCGTACGTTATGTACTTCAACAAGGATAACCCCGAGCTTGTAAAGCAGGTAAACGATATTCTTAAAAAGATGATAGCGGACGGTCTTATAGACCAGTACACGGTAAAGCACAGCAGCTGACAAATCGGAAATTAAGGAAGAAATCATAATATGACTTTTGCGGAAAAAATCGCAAAGCTATGGGAACTCCGGGGCTTGTTTGCAGAAAGCCTCGGATATTCCCTGTTAATAGCGTTCGGCGCGGTCATCATAGGCTTTATCATAGGCGTTATTATGTCCGTGATACGCATAGCGCCGAAAACGAATCCCGTTATTAAAGCGCTCGACAAGCTCGCGGTAACGTATATTACCGTAATACGCGGCACGCCTACGCTCGTACAGCTCCTTATCCTCTACAACTCCGTGCTCGTTTCGTTCAAGCGTATGCCGACGAACCTGCTCGTGCCGATTATCGCTTTCGGCATAAACTCCGGCGCGTACATGGCGGAGATAATCCGCTCGGGCATAAGCGCCATCGACGTCGGGCAGATGGAGGCGGGCAGGAGCCTCGGTCTTTCGTGGATAACCACGATGAGAAAAATAATCATACCGCAGGCGATAAAAACAGTCGTACCGACTATCTTCAACGAGATAATCATACTTGTAAAGGAAACGTCGGTCGTATCGTATATCGTTCTGAAGGTCAACAACGAGCAGAAATGGGACCTGCTCGGTATGGCGGAAAAGCAGGGACTTGCGACGCCCGCGTGCTACCTTGTATTTCTCTTCTTCGCGGCGGCTCTGTATCTCGCCGTCGTAATGCTTCTGACGGCTTTACAGCACTTTATAGAAAGGCGGTTGAAGAAGAATGAACGGTGATCTTGTTGAAATAAGGGGACTTTACAAATACTTCGGCAAGCTGGAGGTTTTGAAGGGCGTATCGTGCGGCATAAAAAAGGGCGAAAAGGTCGTCGTGCTCGGCGCCTCGGGCTCCGGCAAGTCGACGATGCTCCGCTGTATGAATCTGCTTGAAAAGCCGACGTACGGCGAGGTATGGTTCGACAACAATCTGCTTACGCCCGTCGACCCTTATCTGCACCCCGATATAATTAAAGCCTCGAACACGTTCAGAAAGCTGAAAACGCCGGATATGAGCGACGCGGAGCTTATTGCGAAAATAAAAAAGGAAGATCTGCTCCACGAAAAGCACGAGGGCAAGGAATACTCCGCTCTTATGAAGAGCTTTCACAAGGCGCATTATTTGAACGAAAACCTCGCCCGCGCGAAAATGGGAATGGTCTTCCAGCATTTCAATCTTTTCAATAATCTGACGGTCTTGCAGAACATGATACTCGCGCCGGTCGAGCTCAAGCTCAAAACGAAGGAGGCGGCGACGGAGCAGGCTATGGAGCTTCTCGGAAAGATAGGACTTACCGACAAGGCGAATTCCTATCCGTCCACCCTGTCCGGCGGACAGAAACAGAGGATCGCGATAGTCAGGTCGCTTTGTATGGACCCCGAGGTGATGCTGTTCGACGAGCCGACGTCCGCGCTCGACCCGGAAATGGTCGGCGAGGTGCTTGAACTTATGAAAAGGCTTGCCGACGCCGGTATGACGATGATCGTCGTAACGCACGAAATAGGCTTTGCGCGCGAGGTCGCGGACAGGGTTTTGTTTATGGCAAACGGCGTTATCGCCGAAAGCGGCACGCCCGCGGAGGTCTTCGACGATCCGAAGACGCCGGAGGCGAAGCAGTTTTTGAGCAGCGTGTTATAAAATAAAAAAGCTGAGACGGAGGGACACTTGCGATAGAGCAGGTGTCCCTCCCGGTGTAAATCATAAAATATATGATATATAATACACAGTTGATCTTCAGGCGGCGGGATTTTTCCCGCCGCCTGAAATTTATAGTGTTCGCCTATTATTTAACAACATTCTGATATACATAAAAAAATAAACAAGAAAAAGTACAAAACCTATTGACAAATTCAAACTATTGTGATAGTATAGACTATAGTAATAGTCTGGGAGAAAGAAAATGAAACTATTCGACAGCGAAATGAAGATAATGGAGTTGATATGGAAAAATGAACCTGTCAGCGCCAAGGAACTGAGTTTGCTCGCTCAAAACGATATCGGTTGGAATAAAAACACCACATATACAGTTATAAAAAAAGTAATCGAAAAGGGATACGTAAAACGAGAAGACCCCGATTTTATATGTTCTTCTCTCATTTCACGTGAAGAAGTTAGTAAGAACGAAACAAAAAGCTTGATCGACCGGCTTTTCGGAGGATCGAAAAAAGCGTTGTTTTCTGCATTACTTGAAGATGAGGAATTAACACCTGATGATATTGCGGCATTGCGCGAAATGATTGACTCCTATGCTTTCAGAGTTGTTTTATTGGCTCTTTAACATGAGCATTGTTGCTTCTTTAACCGGCTTGATTGTTATGCTTTTACGAATGATAAAACGGATTCCACGTCGTGTAGTTACAGTGCTTTGGATTATCCCGTTCATTCGTATGTGGTTTCCGGCAGGTCTTGGCGGGAAGTACGGTCTCATGACTATTATTTCACAATTCACAACAAAGACGGTAACCGTTTATGAAAGTGAAGTGCTTCCCGACTTTACAATGATGAATTCGGCAATGGCGGCAAGTTCATATTTTCCGATCACATACAAAGTCGATCTTGTCGGTAAAGTTTTTGAATTTGCATCGATTATCTGGGCTGTTGTTGCATGCGCTCTTTTACTGACTTTAGCTATTCTGTATTTTGTGACTATACGTGAAATAAAGAATTCAACGCATCTTTTTGAAAACATATATGCGTCCGAAAAGGTCACATCGCCTTCGGTGTATGGGGTTTTTCGCCCGAAAATCGTCATACCTCCGGAAATGAAGGAGAACAGTAATTTGCATTATATTCTTCTTCACGAGAAAAAACACATTTGTAGGATCGACAATCTGTGGCGTATTCTTGCTTTTGCAAGCGCCGTGATGCACTGGTTTAATCCTCTCACATGGATATTTCTGAAGTGCTTTCTGTCTGACCTTGAAGTAGCCTGCGATGAAGCTGTCTTACAGAAGTTCAGCGATAATGAGAAAAAAGAGTACGCTTCGGCACTTGTTTCATGTGCAGAACAGAAAACGCTTTTCGTTTCAGCGTTTGGCGGCGCAAAGGTACGCACCCGCATTGAACGGATCCTTTCATACAGAAAGATGACAACTGTTTCCACAATATTATTTGCCGTGCTTGTTGCGGCAATTGCATACTTCCTCTTGACAAATGCCTATTAAGAAAGGAATGATTGAAATGACTGACAGAAAGTATAGAAACTATTGGCTGATATCTGTTTTTGCTGTTTTTGCAACATCTTTTTATCCGTTGTATATGGGCGTCAGGGTCATTTATGAAATGATTGCAAACGGGACGGTTATGAAAGAGAACTACCCGAAGTATATCATCCCTTATACTCCGAT
>CACZVC010000017.1 GCA_902784545.1 uncultured Ruminococcus sp.
AGCAATACCGCGATAAGCTTTTTCATTCCTTTTCCGCTTCCTGTCTTATCCTGAATTTGTCAATGATAAAAGTGACCGCCGTCATCACCGCCGCGGCGGTAAAAAACAGCTGTACCCTTATCCGTCTTTTAAGTTCCTTTATCATCGGCGTGACCTCCGTTTGACACAATAATAACACATCAGGCGCCGTTTGTCAATAGCATTTTTAAAAAATTTTTATGATTTTCGATAAATTATACGCAATTTTCGCCAATTATTTCTTTTTTATCTTCACAGAATAAAACGCCGCCCGCGCCGTATCGGGCGCGGGCGGTTTTTGTTTTATACCTTTGTTATCTTTTCAAGGAACTTATCAATCTTCTTTCCGAGGGACTTTGATACCTGCTTATAGAGTTTTGAGAAATCCGTCTTGTTGTTGAACACGAGGTCCGAATAGCCGGAAGCGTATCCGCTCCAGTCGTTTATCAGTCCCAGATCGTACATTCTGTTCTGGAAAAGTATTTCAAGCATATCAATCGACTCAAAGTCGCGCGTGGATTTGCCCTTTATCGCCTTTTCGATAAACGCCGGCACGATGTACTCATGTCCGTAATACGCCATCGCTTCAAGTATAACGCCGGAACGTCTCGCGTTGGAGTTGTTCTTCTGATATATCGGCACGCCCACGAGCGAAGCGGCGGGGTTGACGAACGTTACGTAATTCTGCTGAGCCTCGTCGTATTTCGGCATCGGAAGCAGACCGAAGTCCGTATCCATCGAGCGGAGATTGATTATCGTCGAAAGCACCTCGGCGTAATACAGCGCTCTGTCCTGCTCGAAGGCGTCCTGCGTGAGTATCGTCGCCCACGGATTGACGTGAGTCCATTTATGCGCGTCTATCGTAAGCTGTGTGTCGCGCATCACCTTTACGGAATAAGCGAGAACGTTTTGTATCTTTTCGTTGTTCGTCGCTTCAAGATACGGCAGATCGTTCGCGTCCTTCTGTATGAAGGAGAGGTCGGCGGCGTAGAAGAAGCCGTACGCCATATCTCTGTGCGTTGCGAAGGCGTAGGTCGCCATATAGTCCCATTCGCCCTGATCGTTCGGTTTTGCTATACCGCATTCCTTCATCGTGTTGTAGAAATAATCGAAAGTCCATCTGCCTTCCTTTACGACCTTGTAGGGATCCTCAAGGTCGAGCGATTCGGCAAGACGCTTGTTGAACATCATCGTCCAGGTGCAGGCGTCCTCGACCGTGATTATATCGCCGACGGTGTAAAACAGCTTGTTTGCGATAGACAGCTTATCGTTCGCGCTCTGATCCCAGTAATGCTTTGAAAGATCGAGCCCTTCGACGTCTTTAAGGTCCATAAGGTCGCCGTTTTCGGCGCTTGCGGCTATAAGCGGCATTCTTGCGACTACCGCGTCGTACGCCATATCGCCGGACTTAACGCTGTTTTTAAGCTCCGTCGTCGTATTCCCCGTCGGGGTGGTCATCAGCTCAATTTCAAACTGCTCGTTCACCTGCTCCATACGGCGCCAAACCGCGTCGTTTACCGGGTCGTCGCTCGCTTCCTCATAATAGAGGTTGTCCGAGGTGCCCCAGAATTCACCCTCGCAGAGGATGTTGAACGTGCCGGGGAACGTTTCCGACGGAAGATCCGGTATATACCGGTCGTCGACGGTCTCGGTCGCCTCATCCGTCGTTTCTCCGTCGGCGGCGGTCGTTGCGTCGCCCTGCGCAGCGGTCGTTTCCGTGCCGCCCGGATTGTTCGCACAGCCCGCGATCAGAGGCAGAGCCATCAGAACGGTCAGCAGCACGACAATGATTTTTTTAAAACCGTGTTTCATACTTTCCTTCCTTTTTATTTTAAATATCATAAATCAGAGATTTTTTTCAGGAACTGATCGAGCTTCTTTATCGCCGATTTCGAGCTCTTTTTGTAAAGGCTCGCATAATCATTTTTGTTGTTGAAAACAAGCTGCATGTAACCGTTGGCAAGTCCGCCCCAGTCGTTTATAAGACCTAAATCGTACATTCTGTTGGAGAAAACTATGTCGAGCATATCTATGGATTCGACGTCGCGCGTTGATTTGCCCTTTATCGCCTTTTCGATATAAGCCGGAACGATGTATTCGTGTCCGTAATACGCCATCGCCTCGAGTATCACGCCGGATCTTCTCGCGTTGCTCTTGTTCTTCTGGTATATCGGCACTCCGACGAGCGAAGCGGCGGGGTTTACGAACGTAACGTAGTTTTTCTGATCCTTATCGTATTTGGGAAGCGGCAGTATGCCGAAATCCGTATCCATCGAACGGAAGCCTATTATCGTCGCCAGGACCTCGCAGAAGAACAGCGCTCTGTCCTCCATGAACGCCTCGGCTATAAGCTCGTGCGCGGCGGCTCTTACGTGCACCCATTTGTGAGCGTCGATCGTCAGCTGATTGTCGCGCATTACTTTAAGCGAATAATTGAGCACGTTTTGTATTTTTTCGTTGTTCGACGAGTCAAGGAACGGCGTGTCGTCGTTGTCCTTCTGAACGAACGAAAGACCCGCGGCGTAGAAGAAGCCGTACGCCATATCCTGATGCGTTGCGAAAGCGTACGTTGACAGATGGTCCCATTCGCCCTTGTCGTTGGGCTTTGCAAAGCCGGAATCCTTGGCGAGCGAATAGAAGTAGTCGAACGTCCATTTCCCTTCCTTGACCACCGTGTAAAGGTCCTCGATATCGAGAGCCTCGGCGATACGCTTGTTGAACATCATCGTCCAGGTCGCCGCGTCCTCCGTCGTTATTATATCGCCGACGGTGTAAAACAGCTTATGCTTTACGGAAAGCTTTTCGTTCGCGCTCTGATCCCAGTAATGCTTTGAAAGATCGAGTCCTTCAACTTCATACAGGTTCATAAGGTCGCCGTTGGCGGCGCTCGAGGCTATGAGTGGCATTCTCGCTATGACGGCGTCGTAGGCGTTGTCGCCGGACTTGACGCTGTTTTTCAGCGCAGATGTCGTATCCGCCACGGGCGTTACCATAAGGTCGACGTCAAACTGCTCCTTGAGCTGTGTTGCGCGGCGCCACACGGCGTCGTCCACCGGGTCGTCGCTCGTTTCCTCGCGGAAAATGGCGTCGTTCGTAGCCCAGAAGCTGCCCTCGCATAAGATATTGTAATCTCCGGTGAATTTTTCGTCCGGCAGATCGGGGATATAGCTTTCGTCAACCGTTTCCTCCGGCTCCGTTACGGCCGCCGTCGTATCCGTTTTTGTCGGCTGGGTCTCCGCAGGGGCGTTTGCGCAGCCGGCGGCACATGCGGCGAAGGTAAGCAGCGCCAAAAGCAGTGCGATCAGTTTTTTCATTGTCTCCTCCTTATATCTTCCTTGTTATAATATCCGTATAGTGCTCGGCGCAGGTCGCGCCCTTTGAAAACACGATGCTGAATTTGCTGTCCGCGTTTATCTGCGTCAGCCTTAAAACGAGCCTGTTTTCGCCCTTTTTCAGCTTTACGCCGGAAATATGCACGTTTTCCGACGTGAAGGTATCGCAGTCGTCCCGCTTTGACAAAAGCTCGCCGTTTAAATAAAGCGCGAACGGCGCGCTCCGCCCGAACTGGATATAACACTCTCTGTCCTCGCCGCAGACGATGATCTGCGACATATAGAACACGGCGGGACCGTAAAAGCCCGATATATCGGACAGACGGAAGCTGTCCTCCGTTTTGTAAAAGTATCTTTTGATCCGTCCGTCGGAATATCCCGGCTCAAACGGCTCGAAAAGCGAGTTTATATCGACGTATTCCGTCTCCGTGTCGCGCGCGAAATCGAGATGGAAGTCGCGCACGTTATCGGTGTTTTCGCCCTCGTTCTTCCCCGGCTTCAAAAACGCCCAGTAGCTTTTGCCGCCCTGAAGAGCCTTAGGGTCGAGCGCCGGCTCGGTGCGCCAGAACGGTCCGTCCACGCGCCACACGTCCGCGCAGCAGATGCCGAAAACGTCCTTATACACGCCGTCCGCCGTTTCAAAGCTCAGCTCTATCAGGTTTTTCTGCGGCAGAAGCTCCGCGCCGTGCGCGACGGAGACCGTAAGCGGTATAACCGCCGCGTTCTGTCCGTCGACTTCGATCACCGTGTGACCGGCAAGAGCCGCGGGATATTTAAGCCTCAGCGTGCCTTTGATGCGCCCTTTGCGCTTTATGACGATACTCAGTCTGCAATCCGACGCGGGCGAGGCGCACGGCTTTGTCTGATATTTGTATTCAAAAACGTATTCGGGCGCTTTTAAAAATTCTTTTCTGACCGCCGGCGCGTTTTCGATGAACACGTTTTTATGAGGAAGCGAAAGCGCAAGCTCCGCGATCTCCTCCGAAAGCTCATCCGTCGTGTCGCCGCGTTCGTCGGCTCTGACGGATAAAACGTATTTCAGACCGGAAAGCCCCGTCAGCTCCGAAAACTTCTTCCCGCCGAGTATAATCCCGAGCAGAGCGCCCGCGGAGGCGCAGGTGCAGTCCGTATCGAAGCCGCAGTTGAGCGCCGCCATACCGGTTTTTACCGGGTCTTTGCCGCAGAGATAAAGCGCGGCGAGCGTTATGCCCATGTTCTGGAACATATTCGTGCAGTCGGGATGGCCGTATCTGTCAAGTATAAAAGCCCTTACGGTCTTTATATCATTATATTCTCTGCAAAGCTGTCTCACGTACCGCGTGAGCACGGCGAATTTACAGCCGGCGGGTATGACGGAAAGCCCCGCGTCGACGATTTTGTCAAGATCGTCCTCGAAAAACGCCTCCGCCTCCGCCGCGGCGAAAAACCTCTCCGCAAGGACGGATTCGCCGGAGTGGTCGAGCACGCCGTCACGGCTCGCGTAATCCGCGGCGAGCGACGGCTCGCCGGGGGCGAGGCACGCCCATATCTCGGAGCGGATGGGACAGCCCATACCCTCTCTGTAAAAATCGTTCCTGTACTCGCCGGAATAAGGCGGGTATATACCGCAGTCGTGATTTTTGCGCATCACCGCGTATTCGCCCGGCGAATAGTCGCAGTAACCGCAGAAGCGGTCAAGCAGCTCGCGCGATGTAAAATCCGCGCCGTATCTTTTGACGACGTCGAGCCAGAGTATCTGAAGATCGAGATCGTCGTTCGGGAGCATCGCGTTCGTCATCGACGGATCGTATTCAAGCTCCATGCGCATTTTAACGCCCTCGTAGGGCGCGCCCATGGTGCCTATCGCCGCCTTTCCGGCGAAACAGCCCCTGACCTTGTCAAGATATTTAACGTAATCTATGCGTCTCATAATATCCTCACCGTAATATTGAATACATTTTACCATATTTTATTGCGTTTGTCAAATGTTTTTTATGTAAACTGGCAGAAATTCCATACAGTTTTTTCATTTCAGCAATAAAATCGGTGTCAATAATATATCCGCGGCAAACCGCGCTAAATAAAAACAAAGGAATTTTATATATATGAACAACAAAGTGGAGCTGACGGGAATAAACACCCGCAGCTTGAAAACGCTCTCCGAGGAGGAGGCGAAGGCGCTTATGGAAAAAGCGAAGGCGGGCGACAGGCGCGCGAGGCAGGATTTTATAACCGCCAACCTCCGCCTCGTCTTATCGGAGGTGGCGAAGATAAAAAAGCGGAAGGAATCCGCAAACGATCTGTTTCAGGTCGGATGCGTGGGACTTATCAAGGCGGTGGACAATTTCGACCCCGGGATGAACGTGAGATTTTCCACGTACGCCGTGCCGACCGGGGTCTTAATGTGAAATTGCGTTTTTATTATTGACTTTACAATTATTTTATGTTAGAATGGGGAAAATAAAACCCGAAGGGAAAAATATGCGCATATTTACGGATTATTATAACGATTTCAAATGCAAATGCGGCGACTGCCGCCGCGTCTGCTGCGGCGGCTGGGGCATAACCGTATCGGACGCGGAGTATTTCAGACTGCTGGGGCTCGACTGTCCCCCCGACCTGCGCTCGTCGCTCGACGTCGCGCTCGCCCCGGTCGACGATCCGTCGCCCGAGCGGTACGCGATGATGAAGCCGTCGTACACCGGCAAATGCCGCCTTATAAACGGCGAGGGGCTTTGTTCGCTTCAGATCGCGTGCGGCGAGGAGGTCTTGCCCGCCGTCTGCCGTATGTATCCGCGCTCGTTCACGGACGCGCACGCCGGATGCAGCGCGAGCTGTGAGAGAGTGGTCGAGATGCTTATGCGCGACGTGCCGCTTTCGTTTTCTTCGCCTCTGCCGGAGCCTGCCTCAACGTACGTAAAAGCGCTCCAAAACCGCGAAAAACCTTTGAAGGAGCGTATCAAAGAGCTTTTGCCGGTCGTTTTCGGGCACGGCTATACGTATTTACATTTCGGTCTGCTCGCTATGTATACGGGCGTCATGGCGGAGGCGTCGGAGCGCTTTGACGAGATCGTGTATAAGGATTTTTGCGGGTACGGAAGGGACAGAGACGGCGAAGAGCGGCTGTACGGGGATATTGCCTCATTTGACAGCCGTTTTCCCGAAGCCGGTCTGTGGTATGAAAATCTCATCGTCAACCGTATGTTCATAACGGATTTCCCGAGCGCCGATATAAAGGCGGCGCTTTGCGGCATCGTCTGCGAATACGCGCTTCTGCGCTTCGCCTCCGCAAAATGCGAAACGGAGGAGCAGTTCGTCGATAAAGTCTCCGAGCTGTACAGATTTATAGGACACACGAATTTCAACAAAAACAGCGCCGCGGCGATAAACCGCGCGGGCGCTTATTCAGCGGAAGGACTGTCCGCTTTATGCGAGGTGTAATATGAAAAAAACGCTTTATCTTATCTCAAACGCTCATCTCGATCCCGTCTGGCAATGGGAATGGGACGAGGGAGCCGCGGCGGCGGTCTCCACGTTCCGCGTTGCGGCGAGATTCTGCCGCGAGCGCGGCAATTACGTTTTCTGCCACAACGAGGCGGTGTTGTACGAATGGGTGGAGGAATACGAGCCGCCGCTTTTCCGGCAGATACAGCAGCTCGTAAAGGAAGGCAAATGGATAATAACGGGCGGCTGGTACGTACAGCCGGACTGCAATATGCCGTCGGGCGAAACGTTCGTCAGGCACGCGGTATACGGCAGAAAGTATTTTTATGAAAAATTCGGCGTTGTCCCCACCGTCGCCAACAGCTACGACGCCTTCGGCCACAGCCGCGGACTCGTGCAGATACTCGCCGAATGCGGCTACGAGTATTACATACACTGCCGCCCGGACGACAGCTCGATAAAAATGCCGAACAGCTACCGCTGGGTCGGCTTCAACGGCTCGGAAATAATCGGCGAGCGCCAGCCGGACGGCTACGGCACGGGACTTTACACGGCGCATTTAAAGGTGCAGAACCATCTGAACAATCTCAAGGACGGCGAGACGGGCATATGCCTCTGGGGCGTGGGCGACCACGGCGGCGGCGCCAGCGAAACCGACCTTGAAAACATAGACAAAGTCATAGCCGAAGCGGAAAAGAACGGCGACAGGGTCGTTCACGCCTCGCCGTATGAATACTTCGACGCGCTCGACAGAAAACGCCTGCCCGTTTGGGACAGGGATATAAACCCGTGGGCTGTCGGCTGTTACACGAGCCAGTCGAGGATGAAAGCCGCCTACCGTATGCTCGAGGATATGTTTTACGAAACGGAAAAAATGTGTATGCTGTCGAGAAAAACGGCGGGATATCCCGCGGACGTGCTGACCGCGGCGGAAAAGGCGCTTTTGTTCGCCACCTTCCACGATTATCTGCCCGGCTCGTCCGTCGAGCCCGTTGAGGCGATGGGACTGCGCCAGCTCGGCGGCGCGTACGACAGTCTGACGAAGCTCCGCGCAAAATCGGCGTTTGCGATGTGCGCGGGACAGAAGGAGGCGAAGGACGACGAGATACCCGTTATCGTTTACAATCCTCATCCGTACCCGGTAAAGGAGATATATGAATGTGAATTCATGCTCCGCGACCAGAGCTGGGACGAGACGTTTTTCTATCCGCATCTGTTCAATGAAAACGGAGAGGAGATACCGTGCCAGCCGGAAAAGGAGCTTTCAAACATCCCGATAGACTGGCGCAAGCGCATATCTTTTTACGCCGAAGCGGAGCCGTGCTCGATAACGCGCTTCAACTGCAAATTCGAGCGTGTGCATAAAGAGCCTCTTGAACAGCTTCCCGAGGAGGACGGCGCTCTCGTATTCGACAACGGCATTATGCGCGTGCTGATCGACAAGACGACCGGTCTTTTACGCTCGTATTCCGTCGGCGGAGCGGAGCTTTTACGCGGCGCGTGCCGCATTGACGTCCTTGAGGACAGAGCCGACGCGTGGGGAATGACGGTAAAGTCGTACCGCGACGTGCTCGGATGCTTTTCCCTGCTCGATGAAGAAGAAACGGCGAAATACTGCGCGACCGGCAAAATACCGACCGTCCGCGTGATAGAAAACGGCGCGGTGCGCACGGTCGTCGAGGCGGTCTTCGGTTACGGCAGCTCGCGCGCGTATATAAGATACGGGCTGTCGAAGCACACCGCCGACGTCGACGTTTCCGTAAGGATAAGACTTGACGAAAAGCTGAAAATGGTCAAGCTCGTTTTACCCGCCGTCAAGCTCGGCGGCGTCGTCGGTCAGGTCCCGTACGGCAGAGATGAGCTTCTGACGAACGGGAACGAGACCGTGTCGCAGAGATATAAGCTGATGGACGAGGGCGAAAACGCCGTCCTTATCATCGGAAAATCGACGTACGGCTCAAGCGTCGAGGGTAACGAATATAAGATCTCCCTGCTCCACACCGTGCCGTATACGGCTCACCCGCTCGGCGACAGGCGTGTAATGCCCGACGACAGATTCATGCCGTATATGGATATGAGCGAGCAGACCTTCGATTTCAGGATATCCGGCGGCGAAAGGAACGTACTGCTCGACCGCGCGGAAAGGCTGACTCAAGAGTATTGCGAGGCGCCGTACTGTATGTCGTTCTTCCCATCGGGCGAGGGCGAAAAGCCGGAAAAACAGATAGAACTTGAAGGCGACGACTGCGTAGTTCTGTCCGCGTATAAGGAAAGCGAATACGGCGAGGGCGACGTGATACGCCTGTTCAACCCGACGGACAGAGAGCGCGCCGTGACTCTCCGCCTCCAGGGAAACGTATTTGAGCTGACCCTCCCGCCGTTCACCTTCAGAACGTATCTTTATAACAAAGAGCTGAAAAAAATAAGGGCCGACGAGCTGTGACGCGGCAGCTTCGCTTCATTAGTGAGCGAAGCGAACGACTTCACTAGTGAGCGAAGCGAACGACTTCACTAGTGAGCAAAGCGAACGTCTTCACTAGTGAGCAAAGCGAACGTCTTCACTAGTGAGCAAAGCGAACGTCTTCATTATGCAATATGACGGTCGTGTATCCCGCGATCCGATTTTCCGTTTGCGCTTTCTATGCAAAACCGGGTCGATTTTCCCTTATTTTCGCAAGTTTTTGCAGGATTCGGGCGTAATTGTTTCAAAAAGTGGCAAAAAGAGGTTGACAATTCAAAAATATTGTGATAGAATATATCAAAATCAATCCCCGGAGCAAAACGATGAAAAGCTTTTCTTATTCATTTGAATACCGATTTTATTTCCGTTACTGGTATTATACGGAAGGATAAGGCGCGCCCGGGAAAATTCGATCTTTTTAATCAAGTTATCATTCCCGCGCGGTATATGAGCCGTGCGGGATATTTTAGAAAGGAAACAAAAATATGAAAAAAATCCTTACCCTGGCACTGGCTGTGATACTCTGCGTATCGTTCTGCCTCGTCGCCGCTTCCTGCGGCGGTCAGACCGGTCCGAAAAAGTATAAAGTAGGTATAGTGCAGATAACACAGCACTCCGCGCTCGACGCGGCGACCGAGGGCTTCAAAAAGGCTCTTACCGACAAGCTCGGCGCGGACAGCGTTGAGTTCGACTACAAAAACGCCTCCGGCGAAACCGCGAACTGCTCGACGATAGTCAACAACTTCGTCGCAAACAAGGTCGACCTCATTATGGCGAACGCGACTCCCTCGCTCCAGGCGGCTTACGGCGCCACGAAGGATATACCGATACTCGGCACCTCCGTCACCGAATACGGCGTTGCACTCGGTATCGAAAACTTCAGCGGCACAGTCGGCTCGAACGTCTCCGGCACGTCCGACCTCGCTCCGCTCGACGAGCAGGCGCAGATGATACTCGATCTGTTCCCCGGAGCCAAAAAGGTCGGTCTGCTTTACTGCAGCGCCGAGGCGAACTCCGATTATCAGGTAAAGACCGTCGAAGCGTATCTCAAAAACAAGGGTATTGAAACAAAACGTTACACCTTCTCCGACTCCAACGACATTTCCGCCGTCACGACCGGCGCGGTCGGCGAGGTCGACGTCATATACATCCCGACGGACAACAAAGCCGCCGACTCGGCTGAAATAATCGGCAACATTGTAAGAAACGCGAAGAAGCCCGTTATCGCCGGCGAAGAAGGCATCTGCGCCAAGTGCGGCGTTGCGACGCTTTCGATAAGCTACTACGATCTCGGCTACAAGACCGGCGAAATGGCGGCGAAGATACTCACCGGCGCGGCGAAGATAGAAAATATGCCGATAGAGTACGCTCCCACGACCAAAAAATACAACAAAGCGATAGCCGACGAGCTCGGAATAACGATCCCGATCGGATACGAGGAAATAAAATAAAATCATAAAACCTGAAAAGGAATCATCAGCATGGGTAATTTTTTAGCAAGTATGCCCGGCGCCGTCGCTCAGGGCCTTATATGGGGCATCATGGCGATAGGCGTATACATTACGTTCCGTATACTTGACATAGCCGACCTTACCGTCGACGGTACGGTATGTACCGGCGCCGCGGTCTGCGCGATACTCGTCACCTCGGGAGTCAATATATGGCTTGCAATGCTTATCGCCGCGATAGCGGGGATCTTAGCCGGGGCGCTGACGTGGTTTTTCCACGTCGTTCTGGGCATTCCGGCGATACTTGCCGGAATACTGACGCAGCTTATGCTGTGGTCCGTAAACCTGAAGATCATGGGCGGCGCGAACGTAGCCGTTTCGTCGAGGACGTTTAACGTACTGCTGACGCAGATGGACGTGCCGATGTCGCTTATATTCCTCGGCATAGCCGCGGTCGTAATTATCGCCGTTCTGTATCTGTTTTTCGGTACGGAGATCGGCTGTGCGATACGCGCGACCGGCTGTAACGGCGCAATGAGCCGCGCACAGGGCATTAACACCGACGTTATGAAGCTTATCGGTCTCGCGCTCTCGAACGGCATCGTAGCCGTCGCCGGAGCCGTGCTCTGCCAGTATCAGGGCTTTTCCGATATAAATATGGGAAAAGGCGCAATCGTCACGGGTCTCGCCTCCGTTATAATCGGCGAGGCGGTGATAAAGCACATAAGCAAAAACTTCGCCGTAAAGCTCGCGGGCGTTTTCGTCGGCTCCGTCATTTACTGGATAGTATATCAGACGGTCGTGTTCTTCAAGGTCGATACGGACCTGTTGAAAATGCTGTCCGCTCTGCTCGTCGCGGTATTTCTGGGCGTGCCGTATCTCAAAAAGAAGATAGGCGGCAAAAAGGTCAAGGGAGGCGCGGCGAATGGATAGATCGGATATGCTCGTACTTACGGGTATCGTAAAGAAATTCAATCCCGGCACCGTAAACGAAAAGGTCGCGCTGAACGGTCTCGACCTCACGCTTAAAAACGGCGATTTCGTAACGGTCATCGGCGGCAACGGCGCGGGAAAAAGCACGATGCTCAACGCCATTTCGGGCGTCTGGCGCGTCGACGGCGGCTCCATAGTGCTCGACGGCACGGATATAACGAACCTGCCGGAATACAAGCGCGCAAAATACCTCGGAAGAGTTTTTCAGGACCCGATGATGGGAACGGCGGCGGATATGCAGATCGAGGAAAACCTCGCGCTCGCGTCGCGCCGCGGCAAGCGCAAAACGTTTGCGCCCGGCATAAGAAAGTCCGAGCGCGCGTCGTACGCTGAGGCGCTGAAGGAGCTCGATCTCGGGCTCGATACGCGGCTTTCGGAAAAGGTCGGTATGCTCTCCGGCGGACAGCGGCAGGCGCTGACGCTTCTTATGGCGGCGATGAAACAGCCGAAGCTGCTTCTGCTCGACGAGCACACGGCGGCGCTCGACCCGAAGACCGCCGCGAAGGTGCTTGAAATAACGGAGCGCATAGTAAAGGAAAACAACCTGACCACGCTTATGATAACCCACAACATGAAGGACGCCATTGTCCACGGCAACAGACTTATAATGATGCACGAGGGCAAGGTGATAATCGACGTGTCCGGCGAGGAAAAGCAAAAGCTGACGGTCGAGGATCTGCTCGAAATGTTTACGAAAGCGAGCGGCGGCGAATTCTCAAACGACAGAGCGATACTTTCATAAAACCCGCGGAGCCGTTATAAAAGCGGCTCCGTTTTTTTGCCGGAATTGCCGATTCTCTATTGACTTTTTATATTTTTTATTGTATTATGTACTTATAAAACAGTAAGGAGATTTTATCATGTATTCATTTCCGATTGGCGTGATGATGGACTCGTTCCGTCTGCCGACAAAAGAAGCCGTTAAAAAAGCCGCCTCAATAGGCGCGCAGGGCTTGCAGATGTACTCGACCTCGGGCGAAAACTCGCCGGAAAATCTCGTCGGCTCCGCAAGGCGCGAGCTGCTTGATTTCGTAAAATCGAACGGTCTCGTTTTCTCCGCAATCTGCGGCGACCTCGGACGCGGCTTCGCCCACAGGGAGCTGAACCCTCAGCTTATAGAAAAATCAAAGCGCATACTCGATCTTGCGAAGGAGCTTGAGACGGACGTCGTAACGACTCATATCGGCGTCGTTCCCTCCGACCCGGGTCACGAGAGATACAAAATAATGCAGGACGCCTGCCGTCAGCTCGCCGAATACGCAGACTCCATCGGCTCGCATTTCGCGGTCGAAACGGGTCCCGAAACGTCGGAGGTCCTGAAAGGCTTCCTCGACGGTCTCGATTCCACGGGCGTGGGCGTAAACCTCGATCCCGCAAACCTCGTTATGGTCGCGGGCGACGATCCGGTAAACGCCGTGCACAACCTGAAAAAATACATAGTACACACGCACGCAAAGGACGGATTGATGCTGATAAGGACGAATCCCGAATACATTTACGGCGTGACGCCGATGCCCGACGACATAAAAGGCTCGCAGTTTTACCGCGAGGTGCCTCTGGGCGAGGGCGGCGTAAACTTCCCCACGTACTTAAAGGCGCTCGACGATATAGGCTACAGGGGCTTTCTTACGATAGAACGCGAGGCGGGCGAGGATCCGGCGAAAGATATCGGACTTGCCGTTGAATTTTTGAAAAAAACGATCAGGGAGAACTGAAAATGAAAAAGACGAGAATAGGTATAATAGGCTGCGGCGGTATAAGCCAGTTTCATATGTTGGGCTACAAACAGCTTGAAGCGGAGGGAAAAGCCGAGCTTGTCGCGTGCTGCGACATCGACGAAAAAAAGGTAAAGGCGTTCGCCGAAAAGCACGGCTTTCAGAGAACGTATACAGACTGTCATGAGATGATGAAGGCGGAGCAGCTCGACTGCGTGAGCGTCTGCGTCTGGAACAGCGCGCATAAAGACTGCACGATAACGGCGCTCCGCGGCGGCGCGAACGTGCTTTGCGAAAAGCCTATGGCGTTAAACGCCAAAGAGGCGCAGGAAATGTACGACGAGGCGCAGAAAGCCGGCAAGCTGCTTCAGCTCGGCTTCGTCCGCCGCTTCGGCGAGGACGCCGACACGGTCAAAAAGCTCGTCGCGGACGGCACCTTCGGCGACATTTACTATGCCAAGGCGACGTATCTGCGTCAGAACGGCTGCCCCGGCGGCTGGTTCGGCGACAGGAAATTCTCCGGCGGCGGTCCGCTTATAGACCTCGGCGTACACGTTATCGACCTTACGAGATATCTCGCGGGATGTCCGAAGCCCGTATCGGCTTACGGCGTGACGTACGCAAACCTCGGCATGCACCGCGCCGAGAGCGAAATGGGCTGGCACGTCGAAGAGGGCGAGCATCCGTACAACGTCGAGGACCTCTGCGCCGCCATGGTGCGCTTCGACAACGGTCTGACGCTCTCTATCGAGGCGAGCTTCAACCTCAATATCGAGGGCGACGTCGGCGACGTTCAGCTTTTCGGAACGAAAGCCGGCACGTCCGTGGGTCAGATGAGGATACTCACCACAAAGGACGGCAAATTCGTGACCTTCACGCCCGAGGGCGAGCATTCGTTCCGCTTCTCCCCGGCGTTCACGGCTGAGATAATCGGCTTCGTCGACGCGGCGGAGGGCAGGCGCGAGTGTCTGGCGCCCGCTGAGGACGGCGTATGGCTGATGAAGATAATCGACGCCATCTACAAGTCGGCTAAGACCGGCAAGAGCGTTGCGATAAAATGAGGATAGCGGTCAAGGTAGGCACGTCTACGCTCGCCCACGCGACCGGACGGCTGAACATAAGGCAGACGGAACAGCTCACAAAGGTGCTGTCGGACTTAAAAAACAGCGGTCACGAGATAATCCTCGTCTCCTCCGGCGCGATAGGCATGGGCGTTGGCAAGCTCTCGCTTTCCCGCCGCCCGGACGACATACCCACAAAGCAGGCGGCGGCGGCAGTAGGCCAGTGCGAGCTGATGTACGTTTACGACAAGCTTTTCAGCGAATATCACCACACCGTGGCGCAGATGCTTCTGACGGCGGACGACTTTGAGGACGGCGTGAAATACGGGAATTTCTCAAACACGCTCAACCGTCTGCTCGAGCTCGGCGCGCTGCCGATAATCAACGAAAACGACACGGTCTCCACGGCAGAGCTCGGCATCGGCGACAACGACACGTTATCGGCGCTCGTCGCCGTCGGCGCGAAAGCCGATCTGCTCGTTATACTGTCGGATATAGACGGACTTTACACCGCCGATCCGCACAAGGATAAAAACGCGAAGCTCATTCCCGTCGTAAACGAGATAACGGACGATATACTCGATCTGGCGGCGGGCTCGTCGTCGTCGCTCGGCACCGGCGGTATGAAAACAAAGCTTTCCGCCGCGTCGCTCGTGACGAAGCACGGCATAGATATGATAATATGCAGCGGCAAAAACCCGACGATATTATACGATATATGCGACGGGCGTGATGCGGGAACGCGATTCAAAGGTAAAAAACAATGACGACACAACAAATGCTCGTCCGCGCAAAGGACGCCTCGTATGAGACGCCGAAGCTGACGGAGGAAATAAAAAACGCGGCGCTGTATAAAACGGCGGAGCTCATAGAGGCGCGCGCTGAGGAAATACTCGCGGCGAACAAAGCCGATACGGAGGCGGCGCAGGGCAAGCTTTCGGCTTCAATGCTCGACCGTCTGCGCCTCGACAAAAAACGCCTGTCGGCGATGACAGACGGGATAAGAGCCGTCGCTCAGCTGCCCGATCCGGTCGGCGTTGTCTTATCGGAAAACGTCCGTCCTAACGGATTGAAAATAACAAAAAAGACCGTGCCTTTGGGCGTCGTGGCGATAATATACGAAAGCCGCCCGAACGTAACGTCCGACGCGGCGGCTCTCTGCCTCAAATCGTCGAACGTCTGCGTTCTGCGGAGCGGAAGCGACTGTTACGGCACGGCGAAGGCGATAGTCGGGGCGATGCGCGAGGGTTTGCGCCTGTCCGGCTTGCCGGAGGATCTCATAAACATAGTTCCCGACGCTTCGCGGCAGAGCGCCGCCGAGCTTATGACGGCGAACGGCTTTGTCGACGTGCTTATACCGCGCGGCGGCAAGGGGCTGATACAAAGCTGTCTTAAAAACGCGACCGTGCCGTGTATCGAAACGGGGACGGGTATCTGTCACGTTTACGTCGAAAAAACGGCGGATCAGAGCATGGCGCTCGACATCATACACAACGCAAAGACATCGCGGCCGTCCGTGTGCAACGCCGCGGAGGTGTGCCTTGTAGACCGTGCGATAGCGCGCGAATTTCTGCCGAAGCTGAAAAAACGGCTCGACAACGTGGAGCTGAGGCTCGATCCCGAGGCGGCGGTGATCATCGAAGGCACGCCGGCGGGCGAAAACGATTTCGATACGGAATTTCTCGATTACATATTAGCCGTAAAGGTCGTCGGCGGCACGGAGGAGGCGGCGGAACACATCCGCCGCCACAGCACGCACCACAGCGAGGCGATAATAACAAACGATAAAAACGCGGCGGAATACTTTCAGAACAGCGTCGACAGCGCGGCGGTATACGTAAACGCCTCCACCCGCTTCACCGACGGCGGCGAATTCGGCCTCGGCTGTGAAATGGGCATATCCACGCAGAAGCTGCACGCGCGCGGTCCCATGGGCTTGTGCGAGCTTGTAAGCTATAAATACCTGATTGAAGGAAACGGTCAAATAAGATGATAAAGGTTGGATTTATCGGCACCGGCGTTATGGGCGGAGCGCTCGCCCGCGCGGTGAGAAAAAAGATACCGGGCGAGGCGCTTTATCTTTCAAACGTGCCGTCGTCCGTCTCGGAGGCGCTCGCCGCCGAACTCGGAGCGAAAAGCGCGGACAATATCGTTGTGTCGGCAGAATGTAAATATATCGTTTTAGCGGTAAAGCCGAATATGATACGCACGGTGATAGCGCAGATAGCGCCCGTGCTCAAACAAAGAAAGGACAGATTTATCGTCGTTTCCGTCGCCGCGGGTATAACCGTGCAGACGGTAAAGGAGGAATTCGGCTTCGAGCTCCCCGTAATACGCATAATGCCGAACACACCGGCGCTCGTCGGCGGCGGCGTTATACTTTCGGCGTTCGACTCCGATTCGGTAAACGAAAAGGATGAATTCTTATCGCTTCTGTCGGAGGCGGGTTACTGCGAGGACGTGGGCGAAAAAATGATAGAAACCGCGGGAACGCTTACCGGCTGCGGTCCGGCGTTCGCTTTCGTCATAATGCAGGCGCTTGCGGACGGAGCCGTGGCGATCGGCGTGGACCGCAAGCACGCCGTAAAATACGCGGAGCTGACGATGGCGGGAGCCGCGAAGCTCGCGCTTGAATCCGGCAAGCACCCGGAGCAGCTGAAGGACGAGGTGTGCAGTCCCGGCGGAAGCACGATAGAGGGCGTTACGGCGATGGAAAACGCCGCCGTCCGCGCCGCGATGATAGAGGCGGTAAAAGCGTCTTACGAAAAGAACCTCAAACTTGGAAAGAAATAAAAACAAAAGAGGCTGTTTAAAAACCCGAATAAAGATTCGGGCGGATAAACAGCCTTTTTCCATGGAAAATCAGGCAAATATCGTAAAAAACAGCGGAAGAGAGAGGCAACATGATTTTGAAAACAGCTAAATTGCTCGCAGTCGCTCGCAGCTAAATTATCTCACTGCGTTCGATAGCTGAATTGTCCCATAGGGACAGCTAAATTAAATTCGCCTTTTTCAGCTCGGCAAAGCCGAATTTAGCTTGCGAAGCAAATTTAGCTGGGCGAAGCCCAATTCAGCTCGCCGGATAGGGGTTCCCCAACGCGAACTGGAGAGCGTTGGGGGTTCACGACTGGGCGAATTTAGCTGGTATCGTTATAATAACGTTCTATTCCCCGCCGCCGGTCCTTTTCAGAAACTCCTCAAACGCCTCTTTATAAGTCTTTTCGTCCTTTATATACGAAAGTCCGTGCGGCGCGCCCTCGACCGGGACGAGCGTGACGGTGTTTTTGTTCGCCTCGTATACCGCCTCGCTCATTTCAAACGGAACGTATTTGTCCGCCGTGCCGTGTATCAGAAGCACCGGTATTTTTGAATTCCTCACCGCTTTCAGCGCGGACGAAGCGAAAATGTTGAAATGCCCGAACACGAGCGCCGCGACGAAAATGAACGGGTACGTTATATACTTTATTTTAAGCTCTCTGTCGGCGACGGTCGAAACTATGCCGAACGGCGAGCTGAACGGACAGTCGGCTATTATGCCGCGCACGTTTTTTTCTTCTATGCCGAGGTCGGCCGCCATAAGAACGGTCGCCGCGCCCATCGAAACGCCCTCTAAATATACTTTGACGTCGCCGAATCTGTTCCTTATATAGTCTATCCACGTAACGACGTCGCGCCGCTCCTTAACGCCGAAGGTGATGTTATGCCCGTCCGATCTGCCGTGACAGCGCTGATCCACAAGCAAAACGTTGCCGCCGGTAGACAGCGCGAGCTGCATACCGCCGCTGAAATCGCGCACGCCGTTGCCCTTGTAGCCGTTGAACTGTATGTGAAACGGCTTTTTTTCGTCCTGTATATAAAGCCTTCCGAAAAGCCGCTTTTTATCGTACGACTGCGTATAAACTTCCTCAAACGGTATTTTCAAAGCGGATTCTATCGTGCTTACCATTTTGTCGTGATACGGGTCGTAATCCGGACCCGACAGCACCCTGCGCGTTACGTCCGTTTTATTGGGATTGTAAAATCCCCTTTGATATATGTAAAACGCGACGCCGAGCGTTATAACGGTCAAAGCGTTACGCTCAAAACGGCGTAAGCCGCAAACGCGATAACGAGCCCGAGCCCGACTTTGACGAAGCCCTCGACGAGCAGGGCGACGCCGATAACAAATGAGAACAGGGAAACAAGCGACAAAGCCGCGAAAAATACCTTTAAAACGTCGCCGGCTTTTGTTTTAAGCAGTTTTTCGGGAATAAAGCAGGACGATATATTAATAAATCCCTCGCCGAAAATTTCCAGAAAAAGCTCCAGAATAACCTCTTCTAACACGTTTTTTCGCCACCTTTCGTATGATAATTATAAAATAAATATATAAATCTGTCGTTAATCCGCCGTTAAATCTTTATTATATGTTGACAGCGCGGCAGTTTTCTGCTATACTTTACACAGAGAATACAAAGGGGAGTTATCTGTATGAAAAAAACGCTTATATCGCTTTTGTGCTTTATTATATGCGGAACGATGATATCCGGAGGTATAAGGATCATGGCGGAAAACAAAGCTTTGC
>CACZVC010000018.1 GCA_902784545.1 uncultured Ruminococcus sp.
GCGGAAGAAACGGAGCCGGATGATAACAAGGCTGTGAATACAAAGGTGCCTTTATGGTTCATCCCCGTCGCTTCCGTCTGCGGTATCGTTATAGGCGCTCTGGGCAGTATCCTTGTATCGAATTCTCTGAAGGAGAAAAAATAGCGTATGGATGACTTTATAACTGTTTACGCGCCGGCGAAGCTGAATCTGTTTCTCGAAATAGGGGACAGAATGCCGGACGGATACCACAATCTGGAAAGCGTGATGCAAAGCGTAACGTTTTACGACACGGTAAGCATAAAAAAAGCGGACGCCGGCATATCATTTGACTGCAACAAGAAAAAGATAATATACGACGGCAATCTCGTATTGAAAGCCGCGCGCGCGTTTTTCGAGTATACCGGCATAAATTCGGGGCTCGACATATTCCTGCATAAAAGGATACCGATATCCGCTGGGCTCGGCGGCGGTTCGTCCGACGCGGCGGCGACGCTTATCGGGCTGAACGGTATGTTCGGCGGCGTTATACCCGAAAACGAGCTTATGAGCCTCGGCAAAAAGCTCGGAGCGGACGTTCCGTTCTGCATCAAACGCGGACTGCGCCGAGCGCTCGGCATAGGAGAGCTGCTTGAAAGACTGCCCGATCTGCCCGAATGCTTTTTCACCGTCGCTAAGGGTATTGCGACCGTATCGACAAAATCGGCGTTTGAAGCGCTTGACAGGATAGAAAATCGCATAATAAAAAAGTCGGACGATATGATAAAGGCGATAATAAACAAGGATATAAAAACCTTGTCAAGTCATTTATATAACGCTTTTGAGATACAAAACGGCTTTGACAAACGCATAAAAGACGTTTTACTTGAGAATAATGCGTTGAACGCGGTAATGAGCGGAAGCGGTCCGTCGGTTTTCGGTATTTTCGATAATCAGGCGGACGCGGAAAAAGCGGATAAGGCGCTTAAACGCGCGGGCTTTTTCAGCTTCTGCTGCCGCCCGGAAAGTAATCTGCCCGATATGGGTTAAAACAGGAGGATATCATGAACTTCAAAAAGTATATCGCTGAATTTATCGGCACCTGCGTGCTCGTGCTCTTCGGATGCGGAGCCGCCGTTACCGCCAACGCTTTGCTCGGATCGGGCGGAGCGGCAGTACCGCTTGCGTTCTCGACGCTTCTTATAGCCTTCGCCTTCGGTCTCGTGATCGTGGCTATGGCTTATTCCGTCGGCAACGTTTCCGGCTGTCACATAAACCCCGCCGTTTCGCTTGCGATGCTCATCACCCGCAAGATCTCCGTCAGGGATTTTATCTGCTATATAATAGCGCAGATACTCGGCGGTTTAGCCGGCGCGGCTCTGCTTCTCGGTATCGCGGGTAAGACCGGTATCGAGCAGGGTCTCGGTACGAACAGCTACTCCGGCAGCGCGATAGGCATTTCGATGTGGGGCGCTCTCGCCGCCGAGATCATCCTGACCTTCGTATTCGTATACGTCATATTAGGCGTAACGAGCAAAAAGGAATTCGGCGCCAACGCCGGTCTCGTGATCGGTCTTACGCTCACGCTCGTGCACATTTTCGGAATACCGCTCACCGGTACGTCCGTCAACCCGGCGAGATCTCTCGGTCCGGCGGTCATCCTCGCATTCACCGGCAACACAACGCCGTTATCCGAGATATGGGTATTCATCGTCGCTCCGCTCATAGGCGCCGCGATAGCGTCAGCCGTGTATATAGCCGTTAACAAGGAAGAAAAAACCGAAGGATAAAAAAATGAACACCGTTATAATACCGAAGGGTTATAAATCGCCCCTTGATCTGTATCAGACGCAGAAAGCGATAGCTTTGACAAAAAGGATATTTCAGGATAATTTAGCCGGAATGCTCGGCTTGCAGAGAGTTTCCGCGCCGCTCATGGTCGTCGAATCGACCGGCTTGAACGACGGGCTCAACGGCACCGAGCGCCCGGTCAGCTTCGACATCCCCGCCGTAAACGGCACCGCGTCTATCGTCCATTCGCTTGCAAAGTGGAAAAGGATGGCTCTCGCCAAATACGGCTTTTCCGCCGGGCAGGGGCTTTACACGGATATGAACGCGATACGCCGCGACGAGGAGGAGCTTGACAATATCCATTCCATTTACGTCGACCAGTGGGACTGGGAAAAAATCATAACAAAAGAGGAGAGAAACGAGGAGTATCTGCGAAAAACCGTTGATACGATAGTCGGCTGTATCTGCGATACGCAGGAGGCTTTGATGAATATTTACCCCGTACTCTCCCACAAGCTCACCCGCCGCGTGACGTACATAAAAAGCGAGGAGCTTTTGCGGATGTACCCGGACAAAACGCCGAAGGAGCGCGAGCTTCTCGCGGCGCGGGAGTATAAAACGGTGTTCATATCGCAGATAGGCTGTAAGCTGTCGGACGGCACCGTCCACGACGGCAGAGCGCCGGACTACGACGACTGGAGCCTTAACGGCGACATAATTTTCCACAATGAGCTGCTCGACATACCGTTCGAGGTCTCGAGCATGGGCATAAGAGTGGATAAACAGTCGCTTTTGTCCCAGCTTCATATAAGAGGCTGTGACGACTGGGCTAACAAACCCTTCCACAAAGCGCTTCTGAACGACGAGCTTCCGCTCACGATAGGCGGCGGCATAGGTCAGTCGCGCCTTTGTATGCTGATAATGAACAAGGCGCACATCGGCGAGGTGCAGTCGTCCGTCTGGGACGAAAAAACGGAAAGGCTCTGCCGCGAAAACGGCATAGAGCTGCTGTAAACCGGAAACATAAAACGGCAGGGCGTAAAATCTGCCGTTTTTTATTTCAAAAAAATGTAAACATTTATTATAAACTATTGCAAAAAAGCATAAAATAGTGTATAATCATCAAAAATATTTACCCATATCCGGAGAATGATTTGAAAAAAGTCAGATTGATATTGTTATCGGCGCTCGCGCTCACGGCGGTGTTTTTATGCTCGTGCACGGATGACGCGCCGCAGATGATAGAAAGCATACTTGGCACCGACACGACGGCGGTCACGGCGGAGGAAAGCGGGTACGTCAAGCTTTTTTCTTCGTTTAAAAAGTGCGAAAAAGAGTATTTCAGGGATACTTACAACGCCGCCAACACACTTATCGGGCAGAAATACGTCTACGTCGTCACCGCGTACAACCACAGCGACGAGCTTTCTGAAATAGCGGAAATGTTTTTCTCCGCCGATTCGGAAAAAAATCTGAATATCTATTTCGCTCTGCGCGGATTTGAAAACAAGGAATATAAGGAAGAAGAGAACAGAGCGACGTACAGCTGCGCCAAAAAGGACGAAAAATACGTTTATTCCGTGTCATACGATACGGAAAAACAGAGCTTTGAGATAACGCTTTCAGTCGACGAAAACGTAAAGGACGTACTTAAATGCCGGCTTGATGAAAAATCGCTTTTCAAGCTCTGTTACAGCGGCTATCTCAACCGCACGTTCATCAGCCGCGTTTATGAGGACGGAAAGTCGAAGGTAAGCTGGTACGACGAGCTTATAACCGACGAAGCCGATATTCCCGCCGAGGGCGAGCACGGTTACGTTGATTTCGACGGCGCGACGCTTTCGGGTGAAATTAAATAAAAAAAAGGGTGTCGAGCCCTTTTTGTTTTGCGACCGTCAGACTGTATAGAAAATATTGAGCGTCCTGATCTTCGGGTCGCTTATTTTGTCGTTCACCGAATACGCGTGCTTTTCAAGGTCGCCGCAGACGGCGTCGGTCAGACCTTTATCATGCAAAACGGAAATGACGGCGGAGGCGATATCCTCGATTATATAATACTTTGTCTCCGCTAAGCTTTCGCTGTTTTCGGTCGTCATAAGAAATTCGAGCGTATCGTGAAGCTCCGATAAAAGGGGCAGGGAGGAAAGCGCCCTGAAAGCCCATTTATAATAGGGCGCGTATTTTCCGTTCAGAAGAAACGCCGCGTGTACCGTCGCCTTTACGAACTCGAACACCGCAAGCTGAGCCGCCGCGGTCTCGCCGTGCTTTATACAGCGGCTGTAATTGTACTGCCCGGACTGCGCCATGGTTATCAGCTGTCCCGCTAAGCGCTTTTTTCTGACGTCCTCCGGCATATTCGAAAGCCTGTCTCTTACCGCCGTGAATTCGCCGGAGAAATCGTCGTATATCTCGCCGTTCGTCGCCTCGCAAAGCGACTGCTCCGGTATCCTCAGCCACATTTCATCCGTCAGATCACCGTCGGGCGTACCGGTCTTTTCCGTAAGAAAATCGGAAATCCTTATAACGCCGTGACGGCTTCCGCCGACCGGGCTTATCTGCGCGCGTTTGAATCCCATGAATTCCTTCGGAAGCTTAGCGTACGCGCGCTCGAGCCTGAACGCCTCTTTTCTGTCGACTCTGTCCTCGCCCGGCAGAAATATGCAGAAGCCGGGCTCAAAATCGTGATCGCGCGACACCTCGTCGTCAAAGCCGAAGCACTCCGAGCCGGAGCCGCAAAGCCCGACGGCGAGCAAAGGCAGTATATCGGAAAACTCGTTATCAAGCATCGGTTTTCCGTATTCGTTGTAATACGCCCTCGATAATTCAAGCCCTTTCATATATCCTCCCCGCGGTCTTTTTCAGCTCGTCCGCGTACAGAAAATAACCGTAGTAATCAAACGTCGGCGCGCTTTTTTCACACACGAACGCGTAATAGCCGTTCCGCGGCAGCTCCGGCGTATCTATCAGCGCCTTCGCCTTTTCGAGATATTCTTCGATATACGCCTCAGCCGCCTCGTGTCCGAGCTCGGCGGCTTTCAGATCGGCTAAATTGAGATACGTTATCGCCTGTTCAAGCTCTCCGTTCTTTACCTTGCCCATTATTTCGAGCGCTTTGTTATAGTACGCCGCGGCTTCTTCGTATCTTTTCAGATCGGCAAGCGATAACGCCATGTTGTTGTAAAGTCCGCCGAGCCTGCCGTCGTCCGCCGAAAGCTCCTTTTCGTACACCGAAAGCGCCTTTTCAAACCACGGAAGCGCGATATCCGATTTGCCGAACGTCTTATACACCGTCGCGGTGTTGACGTAAGCCGTGCCGGCGGCGGCGCTTTCGCCAATGCCGAGCGCGTCGATCAGCGCGAGCACCTTTTCTGACGCGCCGACCGCCTCGTCAAACCTGCCTGTTTTGCGGTAATAACCCATCATTTCATTATATACGGTGAACTGACCGCGCAGATCGTTGCCCGCCTTCGCCTCGTTCAGCCAGTATTTCAGGTGCGCGCCCGCGCCGTCGTAATCGTTTCTTCCGTAGTATTCGTCAAGCTTTTCTATAAACCGCCGCGTGTTTATCGGCGTCACCTCGCCCCTGTCCATACACAAAAGGCATTCCGGCTCCTCATAGTCCCGCTTGTTCAACGGACCGTATCCGTCCAACCCGCTCACCCCCTTTTTTTTATATTTATTCTATCTTATAATTATGAATATTTCAACCCGGAAAGGCGCATTGTGTGAAAATCGGAGGCGGGCTTTCTGCGGTTTTTGTGAAAAATGAAAGTTGCATTTTTCAAAGCACCGTTTTCACGTCTTTGCAGGCGCGTTTTTACAGCCCTTCCGGCTCGCGCGCACGAGGCGGACGAAAGCCGAAAAAGTGCAAAATATGCGAAAAATTATAAATGTTAATATAATCGTTACATAAACATCAACATTTGAGTGGAAACATTTACATTTTTTGCGGCAAAAGGGATTTACAAATCAAAAAGATTATGATATAATACAGCAAAGTGATTTTTGTATCACGGAACGGGGAAAACGAAGGTTTATATCGCCCGAAATTGCATATCTTAATTCAGTAATCAAATTCCGACGGACAAAACCGCGAAATTTAATTAAAAAACATACAAAGGAGAAAAAAAGAATGAAAAATCTTGCAAAGCTGCTCAGCGTCTTACTTGCTTTGACAATGCTGGTCGGCATTATGGCAAGCTGTGTCGGCACTCCTGCCAGCACGGATTCAACGCCGGCGACGACCAGCGGCGATCAGCCCGGTCCCGACGACAACGTAAAAGTCAGACCCACTCTGACGATCGACGATAAGAGCGCGGCTTCCACCGATGAAGCTCTCAATCTTACGATCGATTTCTCCGCTTACGATAAGCTTTCCCACGATGCAGACGATTCCGACTGGAAAGTTTACGAAGCGGCTCTCGGCGAGTTCTACAAGTATCTGCTTGCTGCGAACGCCGAAAACGACGTATCCGGTAAATACGTTATAATGGCTATGGCTGAAGCGAAGCTGCTTGAAAGCGGCGCGTTCCTGCCCACCTCCACCCAGGGCGGCACGGAAGCCATCAACAGAGTCGTTCCTTACACCGTATCGAACGCTCTCTGGGGCAATGACAGCGACAGGCTCTACAGCATGCTCGTTGCCGACAAATTCGTCAGCAAGGCTGACAGAGACGTCCTCAAAGCCAAGTACGTTGAACTCAAAGGCACCGGCAAATACATGGACGCTGCCAAAGAGTATCTTACCTCGAAGGGCTACAGCTTCAAGGATACCTACAGCACCGCGTTCACCTCTGACCCGAAGACCTGGGATATCCTTCACACCTACCGTGCGGCTGACGCTGAGGCTATCGTTCATACCTACGACGGTCTTTATGAGTACGATAACGAAGGCAGAATGGTACCGGCTCTTGCTACCGGCTACACCGTATCCGCCGACGGTCTTACCTACACCTTCACGCTCCGTCAGGGCGTTAAGTGGTACACCCAGGACGGCGCCGAATATGCCGAAGTTACCGCTAAGGACTTCGTCACCGGTCTGAAGCACCTGCTCGACTGCAAGGGCGGCACAGAGTACCTCGTAGAAGGCATAATCAAGAACGCCTCCGAATACCTCGCCGGTGAAGTTACCGATTTCTCGCAGGTCGGTATCAAGGCTGTAAACGATTACACTCTTGAATACACGCTCGAAAAGCCGACTTCCTACTTCATCACGATGTTCGGCTACAACCCCTTCGCTCCGATGAATGAGGCATACTTCCTCTCCCAGGGCGGTGAAGGCACAGAGGAGAATCCGTCCACCTACGGCACCGACCCGAGCCACATACTCTACTGTGGTCCGTACATAATCACCGAATTCACCTCCAAGAGCAAAATAGAGTACACTCTTAACGAGAACTACTACAACAAAGAGTTCGTCAACCTGAAGAAGATCACCTGGAACTTCAACGACGGTTCCGATGTAACCAAGGCTTACCTCGACACGAAGCAGGGCACCCAAGACGGCGTCGGCCTCAACCCGACCACCAAGGAGATGGCTGTAAACGACGGCTTCGCCGATGATATCTATGTATCCGGTACGAACGCCACATCCTTCTGCGGATTCATGAACCTCGACAGAAAGAACTATGAGACCATCGAGGGATTCGGCATGGTTTCTCCGAAGAACGATACTCAGAAGGCTGAAACAAAGGCCGCTATGAGCAACGTCCACTTCAGACTCGCGTTCCTGTACTCCATAGACAGAGCTAAATACAACGGAATCATGGTCGGCGACGACGTCGCTCTCGTTTCCGTAAGAAACTCCTATACTCCCGGTACCTTCGTAAGACTTACGAGAGACGTGACCGTTGATATGAACGGCACTTCCACCACGTTCAAGAAGGGCACCTACTACGGCGAGATACTTCAGGCTCAGCTTACCGCTGACGGCTCGCCCATCAAGGCTTGGGATCCCAAGGGCGGCGACGGCGACGGCTCCACCGACGGATTCGACGGCTGGTACAACCCGACCGAGGCTGTCAAAGAGCTCAACAAGGCTATTGAAGAGCTTGCGGCTGCCGGCGTAACGGTTTCCAAAGAAAACCCGATCACGATCGACTATCCGTACCACTCCGCGAACGCCAACCGCGCCGCGAGAGCTCAGGCTCTTAAGGAGAACGTTGAAAAGGTTCTTGAAGGCAAGGTAACGCTTAACCTCGTTGCTACCGAAACTGTAGATGGCTGGTATTATGCAGGTTACTACTGCGACAACGGTTCTGAAGTCAACTACGATATGTACGACGTTTCCGGTTGGGGTCCTGACTACGGTGATCCGAGAACCTACCTCAACACCATGCTGCCCGACAAGAACGGCGACATGACTCACGTGCTCGGTATCTATTGATAACCGTCTGACATCAGAGTAAAAAATAAAAACCGATAGGGGGAGAGGGGCTTGCCCCCCTCTCCCTTGGTTTATTATAAAGGTATTCAAATGAGTAAATATCTTATAAAAAGAATCCTCCACGGCCTTGTGTCCGTGGTAATAGTCGTAATGGCTGTCATGCTGCTCATATACAGCGCTATCGACAAGAGCAAAATATTCATGCAGGACCCGCTTATCCAGAAAAAAGCGGCGAACGATAAAATCGTTTACCGTTATCAGTGCTGGGAGGAGTACGGCTATTTGACTTATATCACCTATGCCGACTGGTTAAACGAGATCACGGAAAAGGGTGAGCTTGACCCCGCCACAAGAGACGAGGCGGTCAAATTCGGCAAGACCGCGGCGGAGGACACGCCGTTATCAGCCGAGTACGTAAAGAAATTTACGGATTATTATGAAAACCAGGGCTACACGGTAGAAAGACTTGACGTTGTGCTCCAGTCAAACAAGGCTGTCGCCAAGGGCGGAGCGCAAAAGCTTTTTGCGTACAAAAACGTACCTATCTTCGTTCGTATGTTCAAGTACTTTACCGGTATTGTCAGATTCGATAACAAGCGTTACGCCGAAGGTCCGCTCGAAGGGGAGAGAGGACTTACTTTCACGTGGCACGATCCCGCGTACGGCGGAGAAAAATTCTCGCCCGCCGTTATGGGCAACGGTACGAAATACAGGTACCTGATCTATTTTGACGATCATTTCCCCTATTTCCATCAGAATCTCATAACGATAAACCTCGGTAAATCGTATACGATAAACAAGGGTATCGACGTATGGGATACGATGATACAGCCTCAGGGCAGTATCGTAAAAAAGCAAACAATTTATCCCACCGGCTTCGTCGAGGATTCCGCCAACGATATGCACACGCTGACGTATTCGGCAGGCTCCCGCGATTTAGGCGGTCCGTTCACTCAGACGAGATATACGGACGACTATACCATAGCCGTTAACGAGAAAAACGGTCTGTCCAAAATGGGATATTCATTTATAATCGGTATTCTTTCTTCAATTATTGCTTATTTGCTCGGTATACCGCTCGGCTTGCTGATGTCCAGATATCAGGATAAGCTGTTCGATAAGATCGGTACCTTGTATATCATATTCATTATGGCGGTCCCGTCTCTCGCGTACATCTTTATGTTCCGCGCCATCGGTATCGCGGCGGGGTGGCCTATCACCTTTGACGGGACGCCGCAGGCGTACATACTTCCTATCATATCGCTTGCGCTTCCGTCCATCGGCGGCTTGATGAAGTGGTCGAGAAGATATATGATAGACCAGAAAAACGCCGATTACGTAAAATTCGCAAGGTCCGGCGGTCTTTCCGAGGGAGAGATCTTCCGCAAGCATATTCTTAAAAACGCGATGATAATCATCGTCCAGGGTATACCCGGCACCGTACTGTTCTCGCTCGTAGGCGCGATCATCACAGAGCGCGTTTACACCGTTCCGGGTACCGGCGGTATGCTTGTCAACGCCGTGACCGCGTTCGATAACTCCGCCATCGTAGGCGTTGCGCTGTTCTACGCTCTGCTGTCCGTGACCTCGCTCATCTTAGGCGACGTCCTTATGGCGACGGTAGACCCGCGTATCTCGTTCACGTCGAAAGGAAGGTAAACATGACTAACAACGATACTGTTGATATTAAAGATCTCGGCATGTCCGAGGAAGAGCTGTTTGCCCACTACGACAACAACCTCTACGAGTCGGAAAGGGTAACGGCGCCCCGTTATTCCTACTGGAAATCGGTTTTCCGCATATTCTTCAAAAAGAAAATAAACATAATCATACTTCTGTTCCTTGCGCTTATCATCGTATTCGCGTATATATACCCGGTAGTCACCGGCTACGCCGCGAATCCGGAGGTAGCGTATAACCAGAACGCTTACGACAACACGTCAAGGCACCTGCTCCCGACAGACGCGATACAGCGCTTCGGCTTCAGCCTCAGCTGGATATTAGGTACCGGCGACGTCGGTCAGCCGACGTTCGACGCGTTGTGGTACGGCTCGAGTATTTCCATATCGCTCGCGTTCATGTGCGCCGTTATAAATATGGTGATAGGCATTATTTTGGGCGCGATATGGGGCTTCTCCAAAAAGGTCGATATAATAATGATGGAGGTATTCAACATCGTCGGTAATATACCTTACATCCTTATCATATCCGTGTTCATCCAGATCCTTTCGCCGAGCTTCTGGACGCTGGTCTTCGCCATGACGGCGACGGGCTGGCTCGGCGTAGCGTTCTTTATCAGAACGCAGGTCGTCGTCATAAGAGACAGGGAATACAACCTCGCCTCGCGCTGCCTCGGCACGCCGATACTCCGCCTGACGATGAAAAACATACTGCCGTTCATGACCTCGGTCATAGTCACGCTCGCCGCGACGGAGATCCCGTCGTACATCTCATACGAGGTTTATCTGTCCTATATCGGCATCGGTATATCGGATATGACTCTCGGTAAGATAATCGAGCAGACGCAGTCGTTCATGGCTGTTCCGCAGTGGGGCTTTGAATACTGGAGCCCGATCATCATGTCTTCGATCATCACGGTCATCCTGTACGTCGTAGGTCAGAACCTCGGCGACGCGTCCGACCCGAAGACTCATATGTAACGCGGAGGTGATATCATGGCAGAAAACGAAAAAAAGGTATTGCTTTCGATAAAGGATCTTGAAGTCAAATTCCACGTAAGAAGCAGGATACTGACCGCGATCCGCGGCATTTCACTCGATATTTACGAAAACGAATCAATAGCGATAGTCGGCGAGTCCGGCTCCGGTAAATCCGTTTTCACAAAGACCTTTGCCGGTATGCTCGATTCAAACGGCTTTATATCCAACGGCAGCATCATCTTCAACGACGATGATCTGGCGGATACGAAAGTCAAAAAGACGGGCATCGCTGTAAAGGAAATGAACGACATTGAGAAAAAACTCAATGGATATTCCAAAAAGGAATTAGGCTCCGATATCTATAAAAAGATAGAGGCGCTCAAAGCCGAAAAGGCAAAAAAGAGCACCATGTCCGAAGAGCAGGAGGAGTATTACGACAAAAAGCTCGACGACCTGATGTTCAAGCGCACGGACCTGTTCAACCTGAAACAGACCTTCGATCCGAGAAAAGAGCACGATAAGATCAAATCCGCCACCGCCGAGATAGCCGAATACGACAAGCAGATCCTCGCGGTAAAGGACGAGATCAAGTCTGTAATCGACAAAAACAAAGCCGCCGTCAACGCCGATTCGGAATATTTATCCGAATACAACTCGAAGATGGCGCAGTACAACGCCGATTACGCCAAAGCGATTTCGGGCGAGATACCGGAGAATATCAAGGCGAGAAACAGTCTTCTCGCAAAGGAGATATATCTTTCAATTGGCCGTTACGACTGGGCTAAACGAATCACTCTCGTAAACAAGCTGCTTAAAATATTCAAGCAGGCGATGACCGAGGGCGCGGATCTGAACGACGAGAACGTTTTGAACGAACTGTTTGACAAAGCCGCGTTCCGCGTCAAGTATTTAAGGGAAGACGATACGACGCTGTACGGCTGGGCTGTGCTCAACCTCGCGAAGATCAACTATTCAAAGGACTGGTCGCAGATCAGAGGCGCGAAAATAGCCACCGTTTTCCAGGACCCGATGACGTCCCTTAACCCGATTTTGACGATCGGCAAGCAGATAACCTCGATAATCTTAAAGCATCAGAACTGCTCCGAGATAGAGGCGCGCGCACGCGCGATAACGCTGATGAAGAAGGTCGGTATCCCGAATCCGGAAAAGAGATTCGACGATTATCCGTTCCAGTATTCCGGCGGTATGAGGCAGAGGATAGTTATAGCGATCGCGCTGTCCTGCCAGCCTAAAATACTTATCTGCGACGAGCCGACGACCGCGCTTGACGTTACGATTCAGGCGCAGATCTTAAAGCTCATCAAGGACCTGCAAAAAGAATTCGGATACACGATAGTGTTCATCACGCACGACTTGGGCGTCGTTGCAAACGTCGCGGACCGCGTCGCCGTGCTGTACGCCGGTCAGATGATAGAGCTCGGCACGGTAGAGGAGATCTTCTACGAGCCGCAGCATCCGTATACGTGGGCGCTGCTTTCCTCGCTGCCGCAGCTCGCGCAGAGAAACACGAAGCTGTTCTCTATCACGGGTACGCCGCCGTCCCTGTATAACAAGATAGTCGGCGATCCGTTCGCTCCGAGAAATCAATACTGTCTGAAGATAGATACGATAAAGGAGCCGCCGATGTTCAGAGTAAGCGAAACGCATTACGCGAAAACGTGGCTGCTCGACCCGCGCTGTCCCAAGACGGAAAAACCTGAAATCATTGATAATATCCACGAAAAACTTATTGATGCTTTCAATATATAGGATGATATTATGGCTGAATTGAACAATAAAACAAAAAACGCCGAGACGCTGTCCAAAACGGCGGCGCACTTTCCGGAGCACGGTCCGACAGACGAAAACGGCAGAGAAATAATACTTTCGCTCAAAAACGTTGACATCACGTTCGGCAAGGGCGACAAGCTTAACAGAGCCGTCAAAAACGCATCGTTCGATATTTACAAGGGCGAGACGTTCTCCCTCGTCGGCGAGTCCGGCTCGGGCAAAACGACGATAGGACGCGCGGTCATAAGGGTAAACCCCTGCGCCGCGGGCGAAATACTCTACAAGGGCGTCCGTATTTCCGGCAAAATACCGAGATCGCTTGACCGCGAGGTCATCCGTAACATACAGATGGTGTTCCAGGACCCCGCCGCGTCGCTTAACGAGCGCGCGACGATAGATTACATCATATCCGAGGGCCTGTATAACTTCCACCTCTTTGAAAACGAAGCTGACCGCGTCAGAAAGGTCGAAAAGATGATCGAGGAGGTCGGACTTTTACCGGAGCACCTGACGCGCTATCCGCACGAGTTTTCCGGCGGTCAGAGACAGAGAATAGGTCTCGCACGCGCGATGATAATGGAGCCGGAGTTCGTCGTAGCGGACGAGCCGATTTCCGCGCTTGACGTTTCCATACGCGCGCAGATACTCAATCTGCTCAAAAAATTCCAGAAGGAAAGAGAAGTAACGTATCTCTTTATCGCCCACGACCTGTCGATAGTCCGCTTTATCTCGGACAGAATAGGCGTTATATACAAGGGCAACATAGTTGAGATAGCCGACGCGGAGGAGCTTTTCGATTATCCGCTTCATCCTTATACCCGTTCTCTTATTTCCGCAATACCGATACCGGATCCGAAGCTTGAAAAGAACAAGGTGCTTTTCACGTACGACCCGTCGGTACACGATTACAGTCAGGAAGAGCCGGAAATGGCGTGCATCGGTCACGACCACTACGTATTCGGCAGCAAGGCTGAGATCGAGGAATATAAGCGCATAAGAGACGCCGGCGTGCCGCTCAAGTCCATAAAGATAAGAGAGCCCGGCGAGGAGGAAGTAAAGGAGCAGAAAGAGGAGGAGGAAGATACGGCAAGCATCGACCAGTTCCTTGAAGCTCCGCTTCACGATACCGGATCGAAGTGGTATGCGATACTGTCGTTCATACTTCCGCTGTTCGGTTTCATCGCGTGGCCGATATTCAAAAAGCATAATTATATGAAGAACTTCAGGATGTGTCAGAAAGGCGCGTTAGCCGGAGTGATAACGTTCGGAGTATTTGTAACGATCATACTGATCGCGCTGTTGATAGCGGCAATATAAAAAAGGAAAAAGGCATTGCCTTAAACGGTAATGCCTTTTGAACAGAATTATGAAAAGATACGCAAGGGATAAGACGCCGTATATAAAACCGGTAGAGAGAATAGAGCTGTCCGAAAAGAATATAAAGCTGCGCGTCATTTTGATGATCGTTTTTCTGCTGCTCGGCGCGGGGGCTATCGCCTTCGGCGTCAGGTCGTGCATAGCGGCTGAAAAGGGCTGGCAGAAAATCGAGGTTACGTCAAACGCGTACAGCTTATCGTACGACTTTATCCTGTTTTACAACATAGGCGAGACGGACAAAAACGCTTCGAGCGAAAAAAAGTCCGTCGCTGCAACGTATACGAAGGCGGCGCAGGAGGCGTACAGACTTTACGACGAATACGCGCCCGAGGGCTGGCTGCTGAAAATAAACTCAGAGCCGGGGAAAGCCGTTGAGGTCGACCCGGAGCTTTACTCGGCGTTACAGAAGATAACGGAAAACGACAGCCGGCTTTTATACCGCGCGCCGTATTACGAGTATTACGAGCTTGTTTTTTCCGCGGAGTCTGACTTTGAGGCGGAGATGTACGATCCGAATAAAAACGAGAAAACAAGGGAACTGTTCTTGCGTATTTCGGAATTTGTAAACGATAAAAACGCGGTAAACCTTGAATTCAACGGAAACAACACCGTAACGCTTCACGTATCGGATATGTATTCGGCTTTTGCGAAGGAAAATGAAATAGCGAATTTCATAAGCTTCAGCCCTTTGCGCAACGCTTTCGCGGCGGAGCACATAGCGGGCAGGATGCGCGAGGGCGGATATACTAACGGTTATCTGTCAAGCGCCGACGGCTTTACCGTGTATCTTAACGGCAAAGGCTACGATTACAACGTAAATCTGTACGATTACGATAAGAGTCTGGCTTGCGTCTGTACCGTCAGCATAGATCAGGCTAAGAGCAGCGTGTATTATAAAAACTATATGCTCGGTCCCGAGGATCACGGATATACGTACAAAAACGGCGACACGTCGACGCCCTACGTAAGCGGCGACGGTTTGCAGGCGAACGCCTGCGAGATGCTGTACGTCTATTCGGAGAGTCTGGACTGCGTCGATCTTGCGCTGAAAACGATCTCAGTCTACACCGCGGATGAAGCAGACGAGGAAAAGCTGAGAGAATATAAAAAAGACGGCTTGTACGCCGTATATATAAAGGATAAAAGTATTCGCTATACGGAAGAAACGCTCGACTTATCCGAAACAGTCGACGGATATACAAAAACGTATATAAAATGATATGGATAATAACGGTTTTGATTTTTTAAAGGAATTGCAAAGCTTTGCAGAGGAGCTTAAAAACAGGTATAACAAGGATATACCCGACGACCCTCTGATAAAGGAAACGTGCGATAAGTATCACGCGTATGAATCCGCATATGAAAATTCTTACGGAAAATTCAAAAGCGAAGTAATAAAGAACGCTTACAGAACAGAGTACGCGTCCGGCGCCGTCGGACTATATCTCAGTTATTATTCGCCGAGTTATCAGGATCTGTTTATCGGCGGGGTAAAGCGCGGCAGAATTGTAAAAAAGCCGAAAAAGGTTGAGGCCGAATACATTTTCGATAAAGACGGCAAAATTATATGTTATAAGGAATATCTTCGAAATAAAGTCACACGGGAAGAGTATTTCGATTATAAGCCTGATAAGATAATATCAGTCAGGTATGACGTAAGCTTTCCGGATGATATTTATATAGAGACAATAGCTGAATACATTTACGACGGCGGCAGGATCATACACTTTGAATACGCGCTTTTTAAACGGTTTCAGGCAGGCTGTTCTGATGCAATATCATATATGTCAGAGGATGACGAATACAACGGCGACAGGTTGAAATCGACCGTTATGACGACGATCGAATCTGAGGTAAATATCATACACAGGGAAAAATATACGTTTTATAATGACGATAAAGGTAAGCTGAAATACGATTACGAACAACTGATAAAATAAAAAACGGGCGGCGCCCGTTTTTTTATCAGAATTCAACGTAATAAATCATTTTTTGGTTGCGCTCTTTTTCAAAGTGCTTTTTCATCGTGGCGTTCTGCTTGACGCCGATTTTCTTTATCACGGCGTCGAGGTTTCCCGCGGTCTCCGAATTCATAACGGAGTAGTTCGAGCAGCGGATCTCTATACTGTGGCTCTCTATCTTGTCGCCGCCCTCGCCCAGCCGCATCGCTATCAGGCTGTTTATTTTCTGATTTTCGGAAAACCACGATAAAGCGGGCAAAAACGGCTCGCGCTTTTCGGCAAAATGCGTTTCCGCGGCTATGTAATGACCCTCTTTCTGAAGCGAATCGGCGGTGTAGCTCGAGCTTGAACCGGCTTTTACATAGTTCAGGGCGTTTGCCTCGGTCTTCGCTCTGTCCTCTTTTTTGCTTGTCGTTACGCTGTTGTCTATCATTTCAATTCTGAAATACTTTGCGCCGAGCGCGTAGGCGACCTGTTCAAGCTCCGCGGCGCGCGCGTTCTGCACCTCCTCAAAAAGCTCGTCCACCATTATATACTGATTCGGCTTGTGCGGATTTTCGTAGTATATCGCGTTGTTCTGAATGTTCGGTACGAACGATATGCCGCTCGATTTGACAAAGCTGTTGTAAAGGCATAATACCTCTAAATTGTTCACCTTCTCGCGCCAGCCGATCGCGCCCGCGCAGAGCTTGTTGTTCTCGCGCGTTATGCTGTCGACGATCTTGACGACGCTCGGCGTGTGGAACGAGGCGCTTTTGTATTCGTCCTCGGATAACGGCTTCAGGATATTAAGGCGCACACGGTTTACGGCGTTCTCGCCCTTGTCGTACGCCCATTTTCCGGCGTCGAGCGCGACGTTGAAAAAGTCCTTCTTTTTGCCGGATACTTCGTTATATATCTCCTCCTGCATAAAGAGCAGGGAGGTCGTGTCGTCCTGCCACGTCACGCGGGCGAAAAGCGCCACCTTTTCCGCGTCGTTCTTCGCGGACTTCGATAACAGCGGAAGCGTCAGTGTCAAAAAGCCCACGCCGGTCTTGACGTAAGAGGATATCTTGCTTCTTACCGACGACGGTATATCGCGCTCCGACAGCGCCTTTTCGATCGACCTGAACGTGTTTTTGTTGAGCGGAGTTTGTCCGATAAAATAACCTTTGTTCGTTCTGATTATTTTCTCGCCGGAAAAAGCGCCCTCGACTACGGTGTTCAGTTCATATTCGGTTATCATCAATTCGTTGTTTTCCATAACGTAGTTACCTGCCTGTATGGATCGACCTGCGGAAAAAACCGCAGGTCGTTATTTTATTTGTCTTTGAAATACTTATCTTCCTCGTCCTGCGGGTTGCGGGCGAAGGGGTTGTCGCGCTTTGGCTGATCGTCGCGCTTTTCGTGACTGCGCCTTTCGGCGGCTTCCTCGTCGCGCTTGCGTGCTTCTTCCTCAAGCTCGGCGCGGCGTTTGTTTTCCTCCTCGCTCTTGCGGCGCTTTTCGGCGTTTATCGCCTCAAGCTCCTCAAACGTGGGATCGCCGGACATCGCGGCTTCAAACTGGTCGCCGTCCATAGTCTCGTATTTGAGTAAGAACTGAGCGATGAATTCGAGCTTATCCTTATGCTCCGTCAGGATAGCCGTGCATCTGTCGTACGCTTCGTCAATTATACGCTTTATCTCGGAATCTATCTCCGCCGCGGTCTTTTCGGAATAATGCTTCTGCGAGGAGAAATCCTTTCCTAAAAATACCTCGTCGTTCGAGTGGTCGGCGTAGACTACGGAGCCGAGCTTTTCGCTCATACCGTACTTCGTCACCATGCTTCTCGCGCGGTTGGTGCAGTTCTGCAAATCGGACGACGCGCCGGTGCTCAGATCGTTGAATATCAGCTTTTCCGCAACTCTGCCGCCGAGCGCAACGACTATCTCCTCCTCCATTTTCGTTTTGGAGATATAGAACATATCCTTAGCCGGAGGATTGAGCGTAAAGCCGCCCGCGTTGCCCGCCGGGATTATCGTGATATACGATACCTTGTCGACGTTTTCGAGGTAATACGAGGCGACGGCGTGACCGGCTTCGTGATACGCGGTGACCTTGTTTTCAAATTCAAGACGCTGTTTTGACGTCTTTCTCGTGCCTACGAGCTCACGCAGGGTCGCGTCCTCAAGATCGTTCTGACCTATAAGCGACTTTCCCTTGCGCGCCGCCAGAAGCGCCGCTTCGTTAAGCAGGTTTGCGAGGTCCGCGCCGGTAAAGCCGACGGTCGTCTGCGCCACCTTTTCAAGATCGACGCCTTCTTCAAACGGCTTGCCCTT
>CACZVC010000019.1 GCA_902784545.1 uncultured Ruminococcus sp.
GCTTGTCGATATGGAGGCGGAAAAGAAACGCCTTGAAAAGGAAGCCGAAAAGGTAAAGGGCGAAATAGAGCGCATAGAAAAGAAGCTCTCAAACGAAGGATTTACCTCCAAAGCCCCCGCCGCGGTCATAGAAGGCGAGCGCAAAAAACTCGCGTCATATAAAGAAAAACTCGCGGGTATCGAGGAAGCTGTAAAGAAATTCTGATATAAAAAGGCTATCTGCCGCCGGCTGTTCGCAAGGACAGCCGGCATTTTTGTTTCACCGCCACGGAATCAGCGTCATATCCGATGTTTACATACAGCTTTCTGCACATTAAGAATAATTATTCCATTAGTTAACAATTAATTCGTTTTTACGTCTTGAAAAAACAATCTTAATATGATAAAATACAATCGCTTCACAGTTAAATATTCTCCGGAAAGGCATAGTTTTGGCAAAAACGTATGCCCTGTTTTATATCCTTTCCGGATTTAACTGTGCAGCAGCAGATCGGAGCGTATGTTTTTCGGGCGCGCGGTCTGTCGGCTGCGCACCTTTTTTTATTAAAATAAACTTTAAGGAGATCATCACTATGCAGGAACAGAAACTGACGGGCTATCCATCCGTCGACAAACCGTGGCTGAAATACTATAAAAAAGGAGCTGAAGAAGCGGCTAATAATATCCCGGTCGGAAAAACCGTTTGGGACGTTATCGAAGAAAAGCTGTATGAACATATCGACATACCCGCTATAAAATACTTTGGCAGAGTAATTTCCCGAAAAGAATTCATCGGTCTTGTTTACACGTGGGCAAGAGTTTTCAAGGCGTTGGGCGTAAAGGAAGATGAGGTCGTAGCGTATTACGGACCGTTTTTGCCGGACGTCGGCGCTATGGCTTATGCAATGAATATGATCGGCGCGTGTATGTATTTTCTTAAGCTTGCCATATCTCCCGAAGCGCTTGCAGAGGAAACAAAGGATTGCAGATTTGCGATATGTTTTGAAGATATGTGGCAGAACGTAGGATATGAGTTCTCAAAAGACCGTTTTGAAAAAGTGATAATAATAAACGCCATAGACGGTATGGGCGGACCGAAAAAGCAGGTCGCTTCTCTTATTAAAAAGTTAAAATCCAATCCTGATAATAATTTTAAAGGTGAAAAATACTTTTCTGTAAAAGAAGCAAAAAAACTGGCAAGTACGTATACGGATGAAGTTAAGGCACCATTCACTTCAAATAGACCGGTGTTTATTACTTCCTCAAGCGGCACAACAGTCGGAGGTATAGTTAAAGGTTGCATCGCCACAAATGAATCAATAATCGCACAATTACTAATGGGTTATGCATCAGGTGTACAGTATTACCCCGGATGCACTTGCTTGAATCATTTCCCTCCGACAGCATCAACATCTTTGAACAGTTTGTTCGACCTGGCATTATATATGGGACTGACCGTGTTAATGGATCCCCGCGTATCAGAAGAAGATTTTTATAATCAGATAACTCAATTAAAACCGAATATCGCCCTTACAACAGGAAGCTCTTGGGAAGCGTTTTATAACCGCATAGAAAAAGAATTGAATGCAGGTAGAGATATTCGTTTCGACTATGCTATGGGTTGGACAGTCGGTGGTGAAGGAACAGATATTAAAAAATTCAATAAATGGAATGAGATAATGAAACGGTGTGGCGCCAATGGAATCTTTAGTGGGTATGGATCATCAGAAGTTTTCTCAGCTGTAAGTGTGGAAACCGTTGACGCAAGATATGATCCAACAAAAGAAATATTAAGTGTTGGACTTCCATATGCAGGAACAATTGTCGGTGTTTTCTCTGAAAACGGTCAAGAATTATGTTATAACCAACGCGGAGAACTGTGGGTTAAAAGCCCTGCGACCATGAAGGAATACTACAATAAGCCGGAACTTACTGCACAAACTAAAATAAACGGTTGGATTCATACAGGTGATATGGCTGAAATTGACGAAAACGGATTTATATATATCTGGGGTAGAGTCAAAGACACTGTTGAAGACAAGAACGGAAATAAACTTTTCCTGTTTGATATAGCGAATAAACTCAAAGTAAAAAAATATATAAACGACGCCATTGTTTTGCCTGTGCCGACAAATGACGATAATGTTACGCTTGCGGCGCATATCGTCTGGAGCGATAAACCGTCGGATACCGAACAGGTAAGCCGTCTCACGGAGCTTAACGATTTGATGAGCGGTTACCTCCCTCAGTCCTTTAAGCTGGCGGCGTATTCGGTACACGACACAATGCTTCCGTATTCGCCGACGACCTTGAAAAAAGACAAAAACCGTATGTCAAAACAAACTGACGGCTATATTCAGGTATCAGACGGGCAAATAAAAGATATTGCTTTTGTTCCGGATGATAACGGTAATTTCAAATTGATTTTCAAAAATTGAACCAAACAAAATAACGAGTAAAATACTCACCGGATCGCGTTTTGATCCGTCCGCGCAAATCACGTAAAACAGAAAGGGACGCCCGCCGTACGTCGGGCGTCCCACGGAACAAAGACAAACTCCCTCAGTCATCCGGGAAGCTTCCCGGATGACAGCTCCCTCGGGGAGGGAGCCTTGATTTGAAGGAGTTCTTTAAAAAACAGAAAATTTGTCTGCAAATTGAGGGACGCCTGCCGTGCGGCAGGCGTCCCCTTATTCGTTTTGTAATATCTTTATTCAAAAATCCACGTAAACGCCGTGGCAGGGATGCCGGTGCTCGAGCACAGGTTTACCCTCTCCGGGAACGTGTCGTCTCTCTGCGTTTCGTACGCTACGGATTTGATTTTCGCTTTCGCGGTGATGACGACCGTGTCCGGTCCGGTTATCTCCATCGTCGCCGGCTTCGCCCACGTCTTTTTCGACGCGGTCGTTACCTTGAAGCCCTGGAGATGGCCGCTCGCTTTGAGTCCCTCTCCGACGTATCTGTACTTTATCGTAACCGTCAGCCCGTCCTCGGATATCTCAGCCTTTTCGAACTGCGGTCCGCAGACCTCGTTGAGATCGCCCGTAACCTTGTCGTGCGCGAGGATCATTTTATACATACGGTCCGCTATCTCCCACTTGTTGAACGGGTGCAGGCTGTTCTTTACCGGGTCCATAACGCCCTTGTCGTCGTAGCCGTATTTCTTTTCCTTCCAGAGGTCGGAGGTCGTGCAGGTGTACGCCTCCTCGAGCATCGTCGGTATCGTACCCATATTCAGTCTGACCTTTGCAAAATCGAACGCTATGAAAATGGGCGGCAGCTCGACTATGTAAACGGGGTATTCGTGATGTATCTGATCGTGCGCGTTTCTCAGATACTTTATCAGCGCGGTGAAGCGCTCCGCGTAAGCGGTGTTGTTGTTGTTGGCGTCCGCAAGGTCGGATTCTCCCTGATACCAGATTATGCCCTTTATCGGCATTTTCTGGAACGAATACATACCGTGGTTATACATAAACGACGATACGTGCGTGTTTGCGCCGGGAGCGGAATAGTGGCCGTTCGACAGCGTGCTTACTTTCAGCTCGTCGCGCACCTCGTTCGGCAGAAACGCGTGCAGGGCGCAGCCGTTGCCGTCGAACTCTATCATTCCTATCGGGACTTTTCTGTCCATCGCGTTATAAAGCTTGAGCGCGTTGAAGTAGCCGAGCGCGGAGAAATCCATCGCGCCCTGCTCCGGCTTCTGCCAGCCGCGGCGGTTCACAACGTCCCTCGATACGGCGTTCGTGCCTAAGTCGATGCCGCCGAAGTCGCCCGCGAACGTCCTGTTGAGACGTATCTGCAGGTCGTTGCTTATCTCGGCGTTTCTCGCCTCCTCGCTGGCGAGCGGTTCGTTTTTGACGTACGATACCGGATACCAGACGTTTGACTGACCTATGACCCAGTAAACGTCGCCGACTAAAACGTCCTCGAACGTTTTTTCAACGCCCTCCGCGCCGAATACGCGGAGAGTTTGTCCCTCGGTGTTTTCTTTAAGCGTGCCGCCTAAAGTTATCGTCCACTCGCCGTCGGTTATGACCGTCGCGCCGTGCAGACCGCCGAGCTCCGCTTCAACTCTTTTTCCGTTTTCGGAAGAGTCGGCCCAGCCCCAGATCCTAATGTATTCATTTCTCTGTATTACCATGCCGCTGCCGAACGCGCGCGATACCTTGAACTGCGCCGCGGGCTCCGCCTTCATGGCTTCAATATCCTCCGTGACCTCCGGCAGGATCTCCGTCTCTTCCTCGGTCTCGGTCTCCGTCTCGGTTTCCGTTATTTCCACAGTCGTTTCCTCCTCTGTTACGGTCTCAGTCTCCTGCGGCTCCGTTACGGTGACGTCAGCCTCCGTCGCCGCGGTGCTGTCCTGCGGAGTGCTTACGCAGCCGGCGAGCGCCGGTATAAGCGTCATCGCCGCGAGTAAAAGCGATATGTATTTTTTCATATTTTTCTCCTTTCGGGATAGTTACAGGGGTATAATAACACAATAATGAAAAAAAGTCAATGCTTTTAGGTGTCAAAATTTAAATTTTATACTTTTCTATGCTAAATTTATGTGATACACTTTTTACTGATATAATAGGTATATTTTACATCATTGCAGGAGTGGTTATGAAATATTTTATTTTGTTTTGCGACGGCGCCGCCGACAGGAAATCGCAGGTTCCCGGTGTAAAAACGCCGCTCGAGGCGGCGGTAAAGCCGACCTTCAACATGCTTTCGTACAGGAGCTTCAACGGCGTTGTAAGCAGCGCGCCGGAAAACGCCCCGCTTGACGTCGGCACGTCGTTTTTGTCGCTATTGAGCTTTGACCCGCAGGATCTCACCGGCTTTTCGCCGTTTGACGCGGCTCGCGCCGGCGCTTCCCTTACCGGGGAGGACACGGTTTACAAATGCTCCCTCGTTACGCTGTCCGACAAGGGCGAGCCCTTTGACAAAAAGGTGCTTGTCGACTGCTGCGGCGACATAACCGACGAAGAGGCGGCGTCGCTCGTAAGCGCTCTGAACAAGGGCTTATCGACAAAAATAAAGAAATTCTACCGTTATTCCGGCACGGAGCACCGTCTCGTATGGAGACGCGCGCCCGAGGACGTATCGATCCCCTCGCCTTGCGATGTCAAAGGCGCGGCGGTCGGTCAGTATCTTGCCGACAAGAACGCCGCGAAGATAAAGGCGGTCGTCGAAAAGAGCTTTGAAGTCCTGAACAACTGCCCCGTAAACGAAAAAAGGCGCGAGAGCGGCAAAAAGCCGTTAAACGCGGTTTGGCTGTGGGAAGGCTCCAAAATGCCCGACGTCGAGCCGTTTGCCGAAAAATGGCAGCTCTCCTCCGCTTCGCTCGTAACGAATTCCGAAAAGCTGACCGGCATAGCTAAATCCGTCGGCATAAAGACCGTTTCCGTCGGCGTTGACGAAAACGGAGAGGAGCTTTACGATGCTGAGGCGCAGGCGGCGGTAAAAGAATTCACCGACGGCGCTGACCTCGTTACCGTCCACACCGGGACCGTATGCAAAAAGGCGCTTGAGGGCGATTTCGCGGGCAAGACCGCGGCAATAGAAGCGGCGGACAGCCGTATACTGGCGCCTGTCTACGAATATCTCTGCGGCTGCGGAGACCAGTTCAAGCTGCTCGTTTACACCGGCCTGCCGGCTCCCTGCGAGGACAAGGCGTACGTCCGCGAGCCGTCGCCGTTCTTTATGTACAATTCCCAGCGTACCGAGGTCGGCTACAAGCCGTTTTCCGAAACGAACGCCAGAAAAGGCGGCTTCAATCTGCCCGACGGATATAAATTCATGTCGTTTATGATAAGGATACCGGCGCCCGTCGTCGAGGAGACAGAGGAGAACGATGGAGAACAATAACGAAGATCTGACAATAAAGGAAATAACCGATCCGGTCCGCGTCGAGCCGGCGAAAATAGATAAAAAAGATCTTAAAAACCTGAACAAAAAGAAAAAATCCGCCGTCAAGGAGGTTTTCGACTGGGTCGAGATAATCGCGCTTTCGCTTGCGTTCGTGCTTCTTACGTTCTCGTATATAGCGAGGCAGGCAAGGGTCGACGGCGGCTCGATGAAGGAGACGTTCCACCACGGCGAATCCATAATAATTTCCAATCTTTTCTACACGCCGAAGCAGGGCGATATCGTCGTTTTCCAGGTGCCGAACAGCCGTCTGACGACGGAGCCGATAATCAAGCGCGTAATCGCCGTCGGCGGGCAGACCGTTTATATCGACTTTGACGACTGGAAGGTCTACGTTTACGACGACGCGTCGCTTACGGTCGACGAGGTGCTTGCAACGGTAAAGCCGCTCGACGAGCCGTATATCGAGGCGATGAGGCAGTCTGAAAACGCGAACAGACCGATGAACCGCGGAAGCTACACCTACCCGATGACAATAGAAGAGGGCTATATGTTCTGTATGGGCGACAACAGAAACGGCTCGTCCGATTCCCGCTGGACGTATCTGGGTCCCGTCGATCAGAGATATATACTCGGAAAGGTGCTGTTCAGGATATATCCGCTCACGTTTAAATTTTAAAGAATAAATAATAAAGAAGAAAGAATAAAGAATAAAAAAAGGAAAATTCTTTCTTCTTTATTCTTTGATCCAAGGAGGTCAATTTTGCCGTCCGAACAAATTCAATGGTTTCCCGGGCATATGGCGAAAACGCGGCGGCTCATTACGGAAAATCTGCCGAGCGTGGACGTCGTTATAGAGCTGCTTGACGCGCGTATACCGTACAGCTCAAAAAATCCGGAGATCAAAAAAATAATAAAAGACAAACCGCTCGTTACCGTGCTGAACAAATACACGCTGTCAGACCCTTCGGCGCGCGATATCTGGCGCTCTTATTACGAAAAAAACGGGCAGACCTGCATTTTCACCGACTGTCTGACGGGCTACGGGCTCGACAGGATGCGCGCGGCGATAAATGAAAAGCTCGCCGACAAGATAAAGCGCTACGAGGAAAAGGGCATGGCGGGCAGACATATAAAGGCTATGATCGTCGGCATACCGAACGTCGGCAAATCGTCGCTTATAAACCGTCTTGCGAAAAACAAATCGGCAAAGGTCGAAAACCGTCCGGGCGTAACGACCGCGAAGCAATGGGTCGCGACGTCGCTCGGTATCGACCTGCTCGATATGCCGGGCGTTCTGTGGCCGAAATTCGACGAGCGCGCCGTCGGTGAAAACCTTGCGATGACCGGCGCGGTAAGGGACGAGGTGTTCGAGCGCGAGGCGGTCGCGTATGCGCTGTGCGAGCGGCTCAAAACGCTTTATCCCGGCCTTTTATGCGAAAGATACAAGCTTGACAGAGATTTTGTCGACGGCGCCGAGCCGTACGAGATATTCGAGGGCGTGGCAAAAAAGCGCGGGCTTATTGTCAAAGGCGGCGAGATAAACGCCGACAGGTGCGCCGATCTTCTGCTTGACGAGCTGCGCGCCGGAAAGATAGGAAGAATAACGTTAGAGAGACCGAAAAATGCTTGAATTCACATACGAGGACGCGGCTGTATCAAAAGGATACAGGCTCGTCTGCGGCGTCGACGAGGCGGGCAGAGGCCCTTTGATGGGACCGGTATGCGCCGCCGCGGTCATACTTCCGCCACATTTTGAAATAGAAGGCTTGAACGACAGCAAAAAGCTGACGGAGAAAAAGCGCGAGGCGCTGTTCCCCGTTATCACGGAAGCCGCCGTCGCGTACAGCGTGGCTTTCGCCTCGGAGCGCGAGATAGACGAGCTGAATATTTTAAACGCCACGATGCTCGCGATGAACCGGGCGATACAGGGGCTCTCCGTAAAGCCGGATTTCGCGCTTATCGACGGCAACTGCAAGCGGAATATATGCGTCGGGGCGGAAACGATAGTCGGCGGCGACGCAAAGTGTCCGTCCGTCGCCGCGGCGTCGGTGCTTGCAAAGGTCAGCCGCGACAGGCTTTGTTACGAGCTTGACAAGCAGTATCCGCAGTACGGCTTTGCAAAACACAAGGGCTACGGAACGAAGGAGCATATCGCGGCGCTTGAAAAATACGGTCCGTGCCCGTGCCACAGACTGACTTTTCTCAAATTTTTACATAAAGATGACTAACAGGGAATTCGGATATTTCGGCGAGAGCGCCGCGTGCGATTATCTCATAAAAAACGGATACAAGATCGCCGCGCGCAATTATTACGCCGTGGGCGGCGAGCTCGATATCGTGGCGTACGACGAAAAGTATCTCGCGATAATCGAGGTAAAAACGCGTTACAACGGCGAAAGCCTGCGCTACGGCAGACCCGCCGCGGCGGTCGATCAAAGAAAGCGGTACGCCGTATCGAACGCGGCGAAGCAGTATCTTTTCGACCACCCGACAAAATTACAGCCGCGCATCGACGTTATCGAGGTGCTCGTAAGCGCGCATTACGATATAAACGGCGGTAAATGGTATTTTATAGACGGAATAAATCATATACAGAACGCCGTTATGACGTCGGGCGGAACGCGCTTCGGCTCGCCCGACAAAAGATTCGTTTAGTGTCAAAAAACAGGCGTAAGCATATTATAATAACAGAGACGGAAAATCGCGCTCTACATTACATTTCGGAGGTCTGTTATGAATTGCTTATGCGATATTTTTGACGACGATAATATATGGTTCATCATTATTATCGCGCTTATACTTTTTCTCTTTTGCAACAACTGCGGCTGCGGAGACGGCTGCCGCGGAAGAAGCAGATAAAAACGTCAAGGGCGCCTGCAAGCACGCGGGCGCCCCTCGATCGGATAACAAAAGCCGGTACGGCGTTCGCTTTTATGCAGACGCCGCGACCGGCTTTTATTCATATTTCCATATACGCCGTGTGAGGTCTGTGGTCGGAGACCGTAAGCGGCGGTATTTCCGCCGATAAGACCTTTACATCGGGCGATACGAAGATATAATCTATCTTTCTGTCCGGCTTGTCGGACGGAAAGCTGAACATATCGCCGCACCCCTCCGCCGTATCCTTCATACGCTCTCTTATCGGATCGAGTATGTCGGAGGACGGCTGAACGTTGAAGTCGCCCATAAGGACGCACCGCTTTTCCGGCAGGAGCGAAAGTATCGTGTCCCTCGCGTTTTCGTGCTCGTCGCGGTTGAGACCGAAATGCACCGCGAGCACCGTAAAAGGTCCGCCGATATCGACCGTAACCTTTGCGACGCACCGCGTTTCATAATAGCCCGTGTATTTTCTCGGCTCCGGATCCGGTATCTTCACCGTTTCCGCGCTTATGAGCGGATATTTCGACAGCACCGCGTTGCCGTAGGGGTTGCAGCCGTCAAAATCTATCGCTTTTGCAAAGTAATGATACTTATACCCCGCGCCGTCGGCTAAAATCCTCGTCTGATCCTCATAATCCGCCGACGCTCCTTTGCCGCGCACCTCGTTCAGACCGATTATATCCGCGCCCGACTCCGCCGCCGTTTTTGAAAACAGCGGGAAATCTATATACCTTTCAATATAATTCAGACAATGCTGAATATTGAAGGTCATTATTTTAAGCTTCATATCAGAAATGTCTTCCGCCGCCGGAGAACGAGCCGCCGCCCGACGAATGATATCCGCCGCTGTACGAGCTGCCTCCGCCGCCGCTGCTCCTCGACGTAGATTCAATAAGCGTCCTCGTCACGTTCTTATATAAGAACATTTCGTTCACGTGCCTCAGGTTAAAGCTGTTCTTTACGATATAGTCGTTTGCGTATTTCGCAAAGGCGACCTTTTTCATATTCTTGACCTTTGACGACATATTCGACAGTCCCACGATAAGACCGACTATCACGGCGGCGATGATCGACCCCGCGTAGTCTCCTATCGTGCGCTTTTTCGCTATTTTTCCGGTGGAATAGACCTCGTCGAGCAGGGTCAGGTATCGTACCATCGCGCCGTAATAATCGCCGTCGGCCATATACGGCTCTATACCTTCGTCAAGCGCGTTCACGTTGTCGCTCGTGAAATACGGTATGCTGTCGCCTCTCGCGGCGCTCCACCAGTAGCGGTTGCCGGGCTCCATGCAGATGAATATTACGGAGCCTGAATAATTATCGCCCTTGCCGTAGCCGTTGAACTGATAGAAATCGGCGGGATACACGCCGTCGCTCGCCTCCATACCTCTGCCGATACCGTAATTGCTTACGTCGGTAAAGATAACAAGGTCGTATTTGTTGTCGAATTTGGCTATGAGCGCGTTTACCTTTTCGGTAAGTCTCGCCTCGTCCAGATCGGTGAAGATATCCGCGTCGTCAACGACGCGGGGCAGATTGCTGCCGTGGAAATCCTTGAAATTCGACGTATCGGACGGATACCACGACGGCAACGACGCGGCGAACGCCGACGGGATCATAAGCGCCGCCAGAATAAGGGAGATGAATATTACGGAAATAAATTTCTTCATACTCTGTCACCTCAACAAAAACAATGCAATAACGAAAACGATCGCGGCGGCTATGAGGAACGGTATCCAGAACGAGCGCGCCTTTTTGCCCTTGTCTATCGGCAGCTCGCCGACGAGCTTGCCCGTCTGTCCGTTCATCGCGAAGCGGTAGATCTTACCCGCGTATTTGCAGTTGAATATGTAGACCGGCAGTAAAACGTATTTGACGGACGGATTAGTGAGTGTGAGACCGTTGTTGCGCAGGGTAGCTGACGAATACTTGTTCACCGCGTTTGAGAAAGCGGCTACCGCGCTGTTCATCATCCTCTGCGAGGCTATCGGTATGCTCGCGTCCGGGTCCTTGTCGTATCTGTCGGCTAAAAAGCCGGAGAGATACTGACCGTCAAACGGCACTATCTGACTGTAATCATAAGGCTCTATGCTGTTCATCAGGTCGTCGGGCATTTTTTCCGAGCCGTCGACCGGAACGCGCGTGAATTCCATAGAGCCGTCGCATTCAACGAGGTAATGGCTCGTTTCCGTATATCTGTAATTGCCTGTCGTATAGCTTGAAGAGGTCGTGCCGTCAAGCGAAACCTTGCCGTCGAGCTTGCCGTCGAACAGCCACACGGGAACGTAAACGCCCTGCACCTCGTCAATCAGCTTCTGCGTGAAGAAGTCCTTCGGCAAAAGCTTTTTGCCCTTGCAGAATTCGTCGATTTTTTCTTTGATCCCCTTTTTGTCGACCCTGAACGGTATTACGCCGTTGGGCTTCAGCGCGCCGGTCAGCTTTTCCATGATTATGACCTTGTTGTCGCAGTACGGGCAGTGCGTCGCCGCGGTCGTGCCGTCGGTTATTATCTCCGCGCCGCAGGATTTGCAGATATACGCGGTCATTTCAGGAAGCGTTTCATTCAAAGCGTTCGCGTATTTTTTATCCCACTTGAACTCCGCCTCAGTCTTGTTTTTCTGGTATTGCTTTATCGTGCCGACGTCGTATTCGTTGTCGCAGCTGCCGCATTTGAGCTTGCCGCTGTCGGTATTGAAAACGAGCGGTGAGCCGCAGGCGGGGCATTTATATTCCTCTATCCTTTCGCTCTCCGTCATCGTCGGCTGCTTTTTGTTGAGCTCGGAGCCGCAGTACTCGCAGAATTTTTTGCCGGCGGAGGTCTCCGCGTTGCACACCGGGCATCTTACGGTATCAGCCATGTATATCATTCCTTTCTTTAAGTGATTACTTTCTTTCTGTTTTTATTCTATCACATATTTGCCGTTCTGTCAATCCTCATTTAGGATGATATTTTATTGTTTTTTTATTTAAATCGCGTGTTTTTCTTGACTTATCGCGTTTTTTATGGTATTATGGTAATCGAGAAAATATGTTTTCAGAGGTTTTTGATATGATAGGAACAAATAACGTATCCCTGCAGTTCGGCGGCCGCACGCTTTTCGCGGGAGCCGACCTTCAGTTCACGCGCGGCAACTGCTACGGCATAATTGGCGCGAACGGCGCCGGCAAATCGACTTATTTGAGAATACTGTCGGGCGAGCTTGAGCCGACGAAGGGCGAGGTGTATAAAACGCCCGGCGAGCGCCTTTCGGTCCTGAAGCAGGATCACTACGCTTATAACGACTGCACCGCCATTCGCACGGTGCTTTTGGGCAACCCCGAGCTCGTGCGGATAGGCGACGAGCGCGACGCCATTTACTCAAAGGAAGAAATGACGGAGGAGGACGGCGTAAAAGCGGGAGAATTAGAGGAAAAATTCGCGGAGCTGGGCGGCTACACCGCCGAATCCGACGCGGAAATACTTTTGAACGATCTCGGCATAACGAACGAATACCACTATACGCCTATGTCCGAGCTTACCGATTCTCAGAAGGTCAAGGTGCTTTTAGCGCAGGCGCTTTTCGGAAATCCCGACATCCTGCTGATGGACGAGCCGACGAACGGCCTCGACCTCGTTACGGTCAACTGGCTTGAGGACTTCCTGGCGGAGCTCGACAGCACGGTAATAGTTGTATCGCACGACAGACACTTTCTGAACAACGTCTGCACGCATATCGTCGACGTCGACTTCGGCAAGATAACGATGACCGTCGGCAACTACGATTTCTGGTTCGAATACACGCAGATAAGACAGCGTCAGATGCGCGAGCAGAACAAAAAGAACGAACAGAAGGCGAAGGAGCTTCAGGAATTCATACAGCGCTTCTCCGCAAACGCCTCTAAATCGAAGCAGGCGACCTCGCGCAAAAAGCTGCTCGAATCCATCAACCTGTTTGAAATGCCCGTGTCGTCGCGCCGCTTCCCGTTCATCAGCTTCGAGCCGTCGCGCTCTATCGGAAACGACCTGCTCGAGGTCAAAAATCTTTCAAAGAGCATAGGCGGCAGAAAAGTGCTCGACAACGTGAGCTTCATCCTCCGCCCGCGCGACAAGGTCGCCTTCGTCGGCGACGACCCGATAGCGAGGACGACGCTTTTCAAAATTTTATCGGGCGAAATGGAGCCGGACGAGGGCTCGTATAAATGGGGCGTTACGACGAGCGTGTCGTATCTGCCGCAGGACAACTCGGAATATTTCGACGGTCACGAGGAAAACCTCGTCGACTGGATACGCGCTTGCTCGACTCTTACATACGAATCCGACGTGCGCGGCTGGCTCGGAAAGCTGCTTTTCTCCGGCGACGAGGCGCTGAAACAGGCGAAGGTCCTCTCCGGCGGCGAAAAGGTGCGCTGTATGCTCTGCCGTATGATGCTTTCGGGCGCAAACGTGCTTATAATGGACGAGCCGACGAACCATCTGGACCTCGAATCCATAACCGCGCTCAACAACGGCATGACGAGATTCCCCGAATCCATACTTTTCAGCTCCCGCGACCACCAGCTCAATCAGACCGTCGCAAACAGGATTATCGACGTCACCGCGGGCAGCTTCTACGACAGATTGACGACGTACGACGAATATTTAGAGGAAATGAAATAAAACGATAAAAGGACTGCGGCGGCAGTCCTTTTATTATGTCGTGGCGGCAATTTACGAAAATCAAAAATCATTATTCCACAGCCTTAAATTGTCTTTGATTTGATCCGTTGTTATATGATGATTCTCGCCTTCTTCTATGTCTTTATTCCAGAGATATACGGCGTAATTATAATGATATTCTTTGCTGTTTCTGTCGTTTATCACCTTGTGATACATAATAGAATTGTCGGCGGGATATACGTCTATATATTCATAGCAATTATCCTCGCTTGATCTGAAATCGTATCTGTACCCGTATTCGCCCGTCTTTTTTTGCCAAACTTGCGATAAGAATTTATCCGTTTCTCCGATTTTTCTTATTATTTCATCAAAGTTTTCGCTTTCGTTTATTATATCGCATATTTTTTGAATTGTCATTTTCGGATAACCGTAGTATTCAAGCTTGCCGATATTTTCAGCATCCGTCCACAATAATATATAAGCGTTCATCGTCGCTTCGTCAACGCCTCTTTCTTCGGCTATCGCTTTCCTTTCATCGTCTGAGGCGCGGGCATATTCCAGATCTATGCCGAAATAGTTATTGTCAATATATTTTGTCAGTTCGTCAATTTCGTTTTTGTTTAATATTTCGCCATTTCTTACTCTTGAGATATATTCAACATATATTGCCGAGTATTCCGGATAAATATTGTTTTGCGTTATTATTTCCATAGTTGTTTCTGTTTCTGATTTATCAAACATTGTTTCCGTTTCTTCCGTTACGGACGTCTCTTTGCCAAAATCTTGTGTATATATGCCGTCTGTATCTGTCGTTTCGGCGGTTTCGGTACCGGACGATGTCCCGTTGTTTTTTAATGCGACGGGAATATAGCATATCACCGCAAACGCAAAAAGAAATACGCCCGCCGCGACCGCAGGCAATACGGATAATATCGCGGGTTTTTCCTTTTTTGTATCGACACCGCAGCTTTTCATTAATGCGTCTTTATTTTCGCGGACATATTTATCCGCTTCCTTGTTAAGCAGTTTTTCAAATTTTTTATCGTTCATAATTCAGTTTCCCTCATAATACCTTTTCATTTTTTCTATAGCGCGCCTGTAACGCTTTTGCGCGGCGTCATCGCTTATATCAAACTCGTTTGCTATTTCGGAAAACGTCTGCCCGCACAAAACGTGCGCCGTGACAATGCGTTTATCCGTCGGTGAAAGCCTGTCAAGTGCGTCGAGCAGGGTCAGCCGCTCCGCGTGGTCTGTTTCGCAGTATTCCGTATCGGCGTCGTCAAGCTCGCATACCGGTCTTCTGTCGCGCAGTATTTTCAGGGCTTGCCTTTTGGCGACGGACACGACCCAGGCCCGGGCGTCGCCGCTCGAGTAGTTTTTCGCGCATTTAAGTATTTCATAAAAAGTGTTCTGCACCGCGTCCTCCGCGTCCTGATAGTTTCCGAGGACGGAATAAGCCGTAAAAAGCACGGTCTTGCCCATCATATCGTATAAATCGGAAAGAGCCGAGCCGTCGCCTTCGGCTGTTTTGAGCAGAGCTTTTTTGCACGCCTCGTCGTTGATTTTTTTCAATTTGCTCTCCTGTCTGAAAAACATTTTTCATATATACAGTACCACGCAGGAGATGAAAACGGACAAATATTCTATTAATTTTCGGTAAATTATAAATTTCCGAATTTTATTGCCGAAAAATCGGCATTTTGTATTTACAAATCATATGTTTTATGATATAATGCTTTGAAACAAATACGGAGAAAATGAAATGAGAGAACTTACGGTAAAAAGAACAAAAAGGTTCACCGCCTGCGCGATGAGCGTAAAACTTTACGTCACGGACAAAGAGGTGTGCGACAGCGTTATAAACGGCGAAAACTGCCGTTTGCTCGGAACGCTCAGAAGCGGAGAGGAAAAGACGTTTGAGATAACCGGAGAGGAATGCTCCGTATATGCCGTTGCCGACGAGTTAAGCAAAAGCTTCTGCGTAGACAGATACCGTCTCACCGCGTCGTCAGAGCCGGTAAGGCTCTCCGGGCATAACAGGCTCCGTCCTTATCAGGGCAACCCGTTCATATTCGACGATAACGACGGCGAAGGAGCGGAGGAGTTCCGGCGCAAAAGCCGTGCGAACCGCCCGAAAGCCTTTATTATCGCATCGATAGTATCCGTGGCTGTGATGCTTGCCGTGATCATCGGATTCGCGGTCATAAGAGGCGTCGCAAACCGTGAGAATCCGAAGGTTTATACGTACGGCGATCTGAGCATAACGCTGACAGATAAATTCAGGGTCGACGATATGCCGGACGGACGCCTCCGGGTATATTCAACGCAGGAAGCCGTGATACTGTCAAGCGAAAAGACCGACGGGGAGTATCTTTCGCCCGATACGACGGCACAGAAGTACGCGGAGCTTATCATACTCGTAAACTCGCTTGAAGACTCAACGGTCGGCTTTACGGAGAACGGCGTCGTCACTTTCAGCCATTCTTATACGTCTGTGTATGAAGGCGAAAATATCAGATTGGAAAGCGATTTCTACATCTTCAAAAATAAAAACGTGTTTTATATCATTGAAATCACAGGTAATCCCGAAGCGATGGCTAAAAGAGAACAGACGCAGCTTGAATGGATAAAATCGGTTGAATTCGATTGAACAAAAAATATCGGCGTCACCGAGGGAAAGTTTTACGGCAGGCTGACGACGTACGACGAATATCCGGAGGAAACAAAATAAAATGAGACTGCTTACGATAAGCCGCGCGAAAAGCTTTACGCTCAGCGGCAGGTTTTACGCCGCGATAGGCGACGAAAACGGAGATATAAAAATAAACGGCGCGCCGTGCCGTATAGTCGGCAGGCTCAAAAACGGCGGCGAGCTATCGTTTGAAATACCGGACGGCGAGGTGTGCGTATACGTTTTTGAGACGAAGCACAGCCGCGAGTATACTTACGATATGTACAGGGTCCCTGCGGGAGAGGACGACGTAACGCTTACCGGCTCTTCGTATTTCAACGCCGCGACAAGCTCTTCCTTCCGCTTTGACAACAACGAAACGGACGAGGCGGTCGGAAACAGGGAAAAGGCGGCGGCAAAAGCGGTCGGCGCGCTTGCGAGAAACAGGCTTATCGGACTGGTGATCGGCGCCGCCGTCATACTTCTTTTTGTTTTTATCCTCTGGCTTATTCTGGGCGACAAACCCAAAACCTTCAGAATAAAAGACGCGAGCATAACCCTGACGGACAAATTCACGCTCGATGAGGAAAGCGCGGACGATTATTATAACTGTATTTCAGGCAAATACGCCGTATGCGAAATTTTCAAAGCCGACCCGGAAATGATCGGATCTGCTGACGAGGCCGAGGAAAAACTGATATCGCAGTACGGTCTCAAAAGCGTCAACAGGGTAAACAAAGACGGTCTGCGTTATTTCACGTGCTCGGACGGTAAAAGAGGCGGCGCCGATCAGACGTATTTCGATATGATCTTCACTTTTGAAAAAAACGGCGTTTATATCGTATGGTTCATGACGCCGGAGAGCAACGCGGAAAACCTCGCGCCGGACTTTATAAAGTATGCGAAGACCTTTACAATAGAATAGATAAAAAAATAAATACCGGGGAATGATAAAACGGTATTGTACTTTTATGCCCTTATCAGGAGGTAAATATATGAACGCCGGCGCGGTAAAGATAAAACGCCGAAAAACAATAATTCCGATGATCGCCCTGCTTCTGTCGGCGGCGACGCTTTTCGGCTGCGACGGAACTCCTGCAATAACGGACGCGGCAACGACCGGCGGCGAGCGTACTGACGCGGAGGAGACCCGGGCAAAGCCCGCGCCCGCTATCGACGTTTCGGACTACGAAGGGCTCGTCATATCAAAGGTTTACGGCAACGGCGGCGAAAGCGACGCGCCGTGCGAGCACAGCTTTATCGAGATAAAAAACACGGGCGAAACGGAGCTTGATTTAAACGGCGTCGCGCTGTACTGCCGCTCGGGCAAAAAGGCGGAGTACGTCTCATACGATCTGCCCGCCGTCAAGCTCGGCGCGGGCAAAAGCTATCTCATACGCGGCATATCGTCGTCCGAAAAAACGGCTAAATACGACAAAAAAAACGAGATAATACGCGTATCCGATTTCGACGCGGAATGGCGCTTTGCGATTGACGGCAAGGAGATCCGCCTCGCGATAGCTCCGTCCGGCGGAAAATACGATAAGGAAACGCCGCCCGAGGAGCTTGACGGCGTGATATCGTACTTCTGTGCGACCGATTCATACGCTTTTGACACCGGCTACGTTTCCGACTGCTCGAAAAACAAGGTCGCCGTGCGCACGGCGGACAAGCGCGACAGCGGATATTATCTGCAGAATCTCACGAAATCAACGACCGAAAAGCTGGCGCAGGTAGTTCCCGTGACCTCCGACGGCAGGACCGGCGAGATAATAAGGTCGAATTTAGCGGAAATAAAGTTTTCCGCCCCCGCGGGCTTTTACGACAAGCCGCTCGAGCTTGAGCTGACCGCGCCGGAGGGCTATACACGGATATTTTACACGACCGACGGCTCCGATCCCTCGTCGTCGCAAACGAGAACGGAATATAAAAGCGCGATAAAGCTCAAGGACACGAGCGAGGTCTCCTTCGGCGCGCTTTACAACCGGGGCCTGCGCTACGTGCGGAACATCGCCGCCGCGACCGATAAGATGACGGGCGGCCACGTTATCAAAGCGTGCGCCTTCGACGGCGAAAATTACACAGGCGTTTACACGAATTCTTATTTCGTAAGTCCCCGCATGGCGGAGTTCGGCGTTACGGTGATGTCCGTTTCGCTCCAGTCGA
>CACZVC010000020.1 GCA_902784545.1 uncultured Ruminococcus sp.
ATCGTCTTGCCGACCTCTTTGGCGTTTGCTGTGTCGCCCGTGCTGCCTATCTCATACATCGAGTTGTAGCGCGGCACGTCAAAGTTTTCATTCAGCCCTATTCGGGCAACCTGACCGCCCTCTTCGTCAACTGCGATGAACAGGCCGTATTTGCTAATTTCCTGAAGCTTTTTGTTAAGCTCGGTTATCTGCTCGGGGTCGGTGACATTCGCAGTCATCTGTATGATGCCGCCCACGGGGTATTTTGCGATAAGCTCGCTCATCGTGTCATCATACATCGTCACGGTCTCGTCATAGCCGTCTATCTGCTCGGGCGTCGTTACGTTCGCGTCGAAAAGACTGTACGCCGTGCGCTCTATCACGCGGAAAGAGGCGTTGCCGTTTTTCGTGCAGTATTCCGTGATCTTGACTATGCTTTCGGCGTTTAAGCGCAGATAGTCGTACATCGAAACGATTATCTGTATCTCGTTCGCGCTGATCGGTTTGCCGATTATGCGCGGCACGTCGATATGTATAAGCCGCTGAAGCTCGCCGCTCCGCTCGATTATGCCGGACACCTCGTCCTTGTCGTACTGCGGATTGTCGGCTTTTACGCTCGCCTTCTGCTTTTTCGGCTTCGCCTCCGCCGCGGCTTCGACCGGAACGTCGGTGTTTATGACGCCGGAGGAGGAAAGCGACGAGAGCGCGGCTTCTATCTCAGCCCACTGCATATCGAGCGCTTTTATCGCGTACGCCTTGTTGGCCTCCGTATCGGCGCGGAAATCCGGCTCGGCGCACAAGTACAAAAGCACTTTAAGCTCCGGCGCCGACATGGAGCCGATGTTTTCAACCACTCCCTCAGCGGGTACGCTTATTATTTTATCTATATAATTCAGTTTTATTTTCATTATTCTTTTTCTCTTTCGTCCTCGCACATACGGTACAAAAGCGCCGAAAGCGAATCGCCGGTGCAGATGTTTTCAACCTTTGCGCCCGCGTCGCAATCGTCGAGCTCGCACGGGGAGAAATTCCAGACCCCCTTGAAGCCGCAGTCCTTTATTATACCGAGCAGTTCGCTTTTTGCGTCCGCGGGTATGCACAAAACGGCGATATCCGTTTTGTTTTCGCGGCAGAAGCGGCGAAGCTCCGCCACGTCGGACACCTTGCGGTCGCCTATTTCTTTGCCGATAACGGACGGCGAACCGTCAAAGACCGCCTTTATCCACACGCCGCGCTGTTCGCACAGACGGCTGTTTATTATCGCCCTGCCTAAATTGCCCGCGCCGATGAGTACGGCGGTGTATTTTTTTGTAACGCCCAGCTGCTCGCTTATGCTCGTATAGAGCTTTTTTACGTTGTAGCCGTAGCCGCGCTGACCGAGCCCGCCGAAGTATTTGAGGTCCTGCCTGAGCTGCGCGGCGTTCACGCCCGTCAGATCCGACAGCTCCGACGAGGATATTTTCATAACGTCGTTGTTAAGAAGTCCGCGCAGACAGCGGAAATAACGCGGCAGTCTTTTTACCACCGCCTCGGGAATAACGCACTCCGGCTGGCTGACCGCCCTGTCCGCTATGGCAGGGATGCTGTAAATGTCGTCCGGCTCCTCTTGTACGTTCTGCTTTTTTCTCATCTGATCTGCTCCGAAACGTATCCGGCGTATTCGTCGCAGGTCGCGCCCGTCGCTCTGCCGGTTATGACGAGGCGTTTATCCTCGAACATACAGAAATCGAGCGCTTTCGTAAGCTTTTCCGCCTCGGCGGTTTTTCCGATATGGTTGAGAAGCATAGCCGTCGCTCGGAGCATCGAGCAGGGGTCGGCGTACTTTGCTCTACCCTCCTCGACCATTCTCGGCGCGGAGCCGTGTATCGCCTCGAACATGGCGTAACGCTTGCCGATATTCGCGGAGCCCGCCGTGCCGACGCCTCCCTGGAATTCCGCCGCCTCGTCGGTTATTATATCGCCGTAGAGGTTGGGAAGGATGAAGACCTCGAAATCCCTTCTTCTCTTTTCGTCGACGAGCTTCGCCGTCATAATGTCGATGAACCACTCGTCCGTCTGGATCTCCGGGTATTCCTCGCCGATTTTTTTGCAGATGTTCAGGAATTTTCCGTCCGTCGTTTTTATGACGTTCGCTTTCGTGACTATCGAAACGCGCTTTTTGCCGTTTTTGCGCGCGAATTCGTAAGCCAGACGCGCTATCCTCTCCGTTCCCTCCGTCGTCGTTATGCAGAAATCGACGGCGAGATCGTCCGACACGTTCTGTCCCTTGCTTCCCACGGCGTAGGAGCCCTCGGTATTCTCGCGGAAAAACGTCCAGTCGATGCCCTGCTCCGGCACCTTAACGGGGCGGACGTTCGCAAACAGATCGAGCTTTTTGCGCATCATCACGTTCGCGCTTTCGATATTCGGCAGACCGTCGCCCGCGTGCGGCGTCGTCGTCGGTCCTTTGAGTATGACGCGGCATTTGTAAAGCTCGTCAAGCACGTCGTCGGGTATCGCCTTTCCGCAGGCGACTCTGTTCTCTATTGTCAGTCCGTCTATCGTCCTTATTTCGATCCTGCCGGCGTTTATATCGTCGGCAAGCAGCTTTCTCAATATCTTTTCCGACGCCGCGGTAATGGTCGGACCTATGCCGTCGCCGCCGCAGACGCCTATTATCAGCTTGTCAAGTTTGGTATAATCTGTAAAGTCTTTTGTTTTTTTTATATCGTCCGCGCGCTTCAGCTGTTCGTATAACAGCTCCTTGTATTTTTCCGCCGCCGCGTCGACCCTTGCTTTGTATTCAGCTTCCATCGTAAACCTCTCGATTTAACATTTATTTAACATTTTATATGTTGCATTGAAACATTTGGATTTTTGCCGTTTTTCAGTCGTTTTTCTACATAACTTTACGCAAAAATAAGTAAAGTTATACGGCTTAACTTATTTTTAAACCGTGGAAAAATCCACAAATTCCACAGGTTATTCCACAGTTTTAAGCTCAAAATCGGTTTGAAAGCGCCTCAAACACCTTGTTTTTACGTTAAGTCAGCTTTTTTTCACGATTTTTTCGTGTGGAATTCCACACTCTTCATAATTTTGAAAAATCGTGCAAAAGCCGCCCGGAAACGCTGAAAATCCGATGAATATTCACTTTTTGCGCCGCGTCGGATTTACATTTTGTTCATAAACTGATTTGACAAAACCGCCTAAATTTTATGCCGCCGGTTTGTGTAAATTTCACCAAATTTGACTTTTTTCAAGTTTGCTATTGACAGCGTTTTTTCAATAGCTTTGCCAATCGTCCTTTGACGACGGACGTCCGTCGAGGCTCATATCCGAGCGCTGACCCGCCTCAAATTCGTATTTTGCGGCGGCGGCTATCATCACCCCGTTGTCGCCGCAAAGCGCCAGCGGCGGTATGTGAAGCTCCACCCCGCGCCTGTCGCACAGTTTTTTTATCGCCTCGCGCAGATGCGAGTTTGCAAGCACTCCGCCGGCGGCGAGCATCGTTTCGGTTTTGTATCTTTTTATGCACGCGTCGAGCTGATGAGTGACCGAATCGCAGATAACGCGCGTTACGGAGGCGCATATATCCTCCCTGTTCACGGTCTCGCCCTTCATCTCAGCGGTGTTCAGCAGATTGACGACGTGGGTTTTAAGCCCCGACAGAGAAAAATTGAAGGAGCCGTCCTTCAGATGAACGGAGGGGAGCTTGAACGCGCCGGGATCGCCGGACTTTGCGAGCCTGTCCATCTCCGCGCCGCAGGGGTACGTCAGCCCCATTCTGCGGCCTATTTTATCAAACGCCTCGCCTATCGCGTCGTCGACCGTCCTGCCGACGGTCTCAAAATCCGTGTATGACGAAGCTTTTATTATCGACGTATGACCGCCCGAAGCTACGAAGGCGATGAACGGCGTTTTTATTTTACCGTCGAGATAGTTTGCGGCGACGTGACCTTTTATGTGATTGACGCCGATGAGCGGCTTGCCGTACGTGTAGGCGAAGCCCTTTGCGAAATTCACGCCGATTAAAAGCGCGCCGATAAGTCCCGGCTCGGTAGTCACCGCCACGCGGTCTATTTGCTCGGGCGCGACGCCCGCGTCGGATAACGCCTTATAAGTGAGCGCGGATATCGCTTCGATATGCGCCCTGCTCGCTATTTCCGGCACCACGCCGCCGTATTTGGCGTGTACGTCTATCTGCGACGCTATTTCATTTGACAAAACGGTAAATTCGTCTTTACCGTCGGGCGACGAAACGACGGCGACCGCGGTCTCGTCGCAGGATGATTCAAAAGCAAGATACAGCATTACAGATCCTTATCAAGAAGTACGGCGTCCTCCTTCGGCGACGAATAATATCCGCGCCTGACGCCGACGGGATAAAAGCCGCTTTTTTCGTAAAGCGACAAAGCCGCCCGGTTCCCGGCTCTGACCTCGAGGCGCAGTTTTTTGACGCCGCGCGATACTGCCTCCTTATCGAGCGCGCGCATAAGCGCGGAAGCGGCGCCGAGCCTGCGCCTGTCCGGGCACACGGCTATACGAACGATCTCGCCTTCTTCGCAGACGGACGTCATAACGGCGTAGCCCGCCGCCGCGCCGCCGCAGAACGCGCCGTAAAAAACGGTATGACCCGAGTTATACGACGATAAAAGCGACCGCTCGCTCCACGGCTCCGAAAAGCAGAGCGCCTCGATCTCCGCCGCGGAGGACAGCTCGTCCTCCGCAAGCGGTCTTACCGTTATTTCAGTTTGAGATGCTGTCGTCATTAAGCACCCAGTCGCGGACGTTGTAGGAGATGAAGCAGGTGGGCGAGCTTCTGACTATCACCTTCGATATACCGGCGTTTATTATAAGCCTTTTGCACGCCTGACAGCTGCAGGTGTCCTTTATTATCTCTCCGGTCACGGCGTCCGTTCCGCAGAGGTAAAGCGTTGAATCGAGCATCTGCTCTCTCGTTGCGGATATTATGCAGTTCGCCTCAGCGTGTACGGATCTGCAAAGCTCCGAGCCGCCTTCCTTACCGCAGGCGCAGGCGCCGAGGTCCGTGCAGTTTTTCCTGCCGCGGGGCGCGCCGTTATAACCGGTGGAAACGATGGAATCGTTTTTTACGATTATAGCGCCGTATTTGCCGTGCAGGCACGTGCTTCTTTCAAGGACCGTCTGCGCGATGTCAAGATAATAATTTGTCTTCGATACTCTGTCCATAACACTTTCCCTTTCAATATGATTCAAAGCTTTGCGGCTATATCCTTCAGATACGCTCTGAAGCTGTCCTTAAGCTCGGGATGCTTCAGCGCTTCCTCGACGTTCGCCTGTAAGAATCCGAGCTTGCTTCCCATATCGTAGCGCTTGCCCTCGTATTCGTAGGAGATGACGCCGACGGTGCGGGCGAGCTGCTTCATCGCGTCGGTAAGCTGTAATTCACCGCCTCTGCCCGGCGCGGTGCGCTTTAAAATATCGAATATATCGGGCGTGAGCACGACTCTGCCGAGGATGGAGAGATTGGAGAACATCTCCTCCCTCGTCTGCGGCTTTTCGACCATATCCGTGGTCATATACGTGCGGTCTTCGATTTTTTCCGCTTTCATCGAGCAGTATTTTTTAAGATCCTCGCACGGGACCTCGCATACGCCGACGACGGCTTTGTCGTACTTTTCGTACACCTCGCACAGCTGCTTCGTAACGGGCTTGTCTGCCACCATCACGTCGTCGCCGTAAAGTACCGCGAACGGCTCGTCGCCTATGAATTTCTCGGCGCAGAGGACGGCGTGGCCGAGACCCTTCGCTTCCTTCTGACGCAGGAAATAGATGTTCGCCAGCTTGCAGACCTCCTCCATATCGTCGAGCTCCGCCTGCTTGTTCTTATGCGCGAGAACGTCCTTATACTCTATGGAATAATCGAAATAGTTTTCGATGGCTTCTTTATTTCTGCCGGTTATTATAAGTATATCGGTTATGCCCGAAGCTACGGCTTCCCTCACGAGATATTCCATCGACGGACGGTCGACTATCGGCAGGATCTCCTTCGGTACCGTTCTCGATATCGGCAGCATCCTTGTGCCGAGACCGGCGGCGGGTATTACGGCTTTTGTGATTTTTTTCATTGCTTTTTCCTCTTTTCTTTTTTCTTTCCGGTTGATATAAAATATGACAATCCCGTTTTTTCAAGTACAAAAACGAGAGGTACGCCCAATACGTAGCAGACCGCCGTCTCCCCCGCGGCGACGGTGAGCATATTAAGGAACATCGTCCCGAGGGTCTTTGTCGCGGTCATCCCCGCGGTATCCGTATATGCGAAGGTTATAACGACGCCGACGATAACGCCGTTTATTATGACAGTGGGCAAAGGCGCCAAAAGCTTGTTTTTCATTTTCGAGGTGACGAGCCCTGCGAGCCCGGTCGCCAGCGTGCCGAATATCACGTCCCAGACGACGAAGCCGTCGGGATTCAGCATATTTGCGACGAGACAGCCGAAGGTCAGCCCTATCCAGCTTTCCGGAAACAGAAGCGGCAAAAGCATGAGCGCCTCGGCGATACGGAACTGCACGCTGTAAAAGCTTATCGGCGCAAACGCGTAAACGAGCGAAACGTATAACGCCGCTGTGACGCCTGATATCGCTGTTTTTCTCAGAATCGCTGTGCCTTTCATACGCGCCGTCCTTTTTTGATACTTCTTCGAGTATATATTATATACTATCGTTTTGTGAAAATCAATACTTATTTGTATATTTTGATATTTTATTTTGATTTTTTCTTGATTTTGGGGAAAAGTTGTGATATAATCGGTACGGACGACGGATAAGCGCCGGACGTGACGGAAAACTTCCGCCGCGCGGCGCAAAAAAGCGTTATCGGGAGGTGCGTATGTTTGCCGAAGCAAATAAAAAGGAATTTATCGATATCTATAATGAAAAAATAAAGCGCGAGGGAGCCGACAAGCTGCTCGACTATCTGTCGAACAAGTCCGACTTTTTCACCGCGCCCGCCTCGACGCAGTTTCATTTATGCCGCGAGGGGGGACTTTGCGAGCACAGTCTGAACGTGTATAAATGTCTTACCGATTATCTTGGCCGTCCGCGCGTTAAGGAAACGTACGGGCTTAACGTCACGGAGGAGACGGCGGCCATCGTGTCGCTTTTGCACGACGTGTGCAAGACGGACTGCTACGTTCAGTCCACGCGCAACAAAAAGGAAAACGGCAAATGGATAGAGGTGCCGTATTATGAGTTCAAGGACAAAATGCCGTACGGCCACGGCGAAAAATCCGTCTACATAATATCCGGATTCATGCGCCTCACGCGTGAGGAGGCGTTCGCGATAAGATACCACATGGGCTTTACCGGTACCGAGGACGCGCGCAGCGTCGGCGCGGCGTTTGAAATGTATCCGCTTGCGTTCGCGCTGTCCACCGCGGATATGGAAGCGACGTATTTCATCGAAAGCGGGGAGTGATCGTATGCAGTTCTTACAGTCGATGCCGGCTGAGGCGGCTCCTCTGACCGAGGCGGCGCAAAGCTCGGATATGATAACGTATCTTAATAACGGCGGCGGATTTTATCTGCCCGCCGAAGCGGCGGTACTGCTCGCCGCCGCGGCGATCCTGGCGGTCGCCGCCGTGATATTCTTTATATCGGCGAAAAGCGCCGGGAAACGATCCGACAAGAATTTAAAATCCAATATAGAGAGAGGTAATGCAAAATGAAAAAGGTTTTATGTCTTATGCTGACGGCGGTACTGCTTCTGCTGCCGCTCGTTCCGGCGCACGCGGAAAGCGAGCCGGAGGACGGTGCGGTCCTGTATGAAAACGACTTTTCAAACGGACTGCCGGACGATTTCAGATTTCCGGAAGGTCATAAGGACAAGGTAAAGGTCGAGGACGGGATTTTGTATATCGACGCCGTCGGGCGCGAGTTCACGCGGGTATTCCTTCCCGAATCGCTTGACAAATACGGCAACTACGAGATAACCATACACGCGACGCTTACGAATCAGAGAGACAACGGGCGCTGGGGCTCGATAATCTACCGCGCGCAGAACGTGAATTATCCTTATTATCACATGTGCTTCAGATGCGATTCCAACGCGGGAAACGGCGTTGAATTCGCGGAAAGGAACGAAAGCGACGCCTGGAACGTAACGGCTAAGGGCTCGGTCGCCGGCCACACGTTTTCACCCGACAGGCTCGACGAGGTCAAGGTCAGGGTCGTCGGAGATCACGCGGTGCATTCCATAAACGGCACGGCTGGCGTTGACTGCAACGACGCGAGCGCATACGGTACCGGCGGCATAGGCTTACAGGCGAATTTCTCGATACTCAAGGTCGACGATATAAAGGTAACGTATATCAAAGGAAAAACGGTACAGGCTCCCGTTTATACGGAGATAGCCCAGCCGGCGCTCGGAGTTATCGGCGGCTACACGCTTTCCGAATACTACGGCGTAAGGGACGCGGATAAGCTCCTTTCCGAGGCGACGCCCGCAAACGTGATAATGCGCGTGAACGACTCGCTCGAGGTGCTCGGCGCGGACGGCAAAAAGATAACGACGGCGGAAGAAGCGCTTGAAAAGCTCGGCGGCAAAATAATGCCGACGTTCAGAATATCCGACGAGCTGACCGCGGACGCTTTATGCTCGTTCTTATCGGAGCACGGCGTAACGGACGTGTTCGTCATGAGCGAGGACGAGAGCCTTGTCAAAAAGGTCAGGGACAAATATCCGCTCAGCCGCGGAGTACTCGATTTCACAAAGGAGCTGGGCAAAAAAACGGAGTTATCCGACAGCGAGCTTTTACAGATAAGAGCGAGAACGAACAAGGCGTTCGCCTCGATAGCGGTGATACCGGATACGGTCGCGACGCCCGCAAACGTCAAATATCTGTACGACAGACTGATCGCCGTATGGGTAGGCGCGGTAAAGCCCGTTGAAACGGCGACGCAGGCGTTTTCCATCGCCGCCGCCGGCGGTCACGGAGCCGTGACGGACAACACGGCGCTTATGTACGACGTTATCGAAAACAGGATGAGCGGAAACAAATTGTTCCGCACGCCTCTCAACATAGGTCACAGAGGAATACCTCAGCAGGCGCCCGAAAACACGGTCGAAGGCTCGCTTCTTGCGTACGAGCTCGGCGCGGACTGCATCGAAAACGATATTTACATAACGAAAGACGGCGAGCTGATGGTTATGCACGACGGCACGACCGGCAGGACGGCGAACGGAAACCTCAATATGGAAAGCTCGACGTCCGACAAGATAAACGCGCTTCTCGTAAACAAGCAGTTCCCGAACAAGGAGGGCTTCAAGGAGTGCCACGTTCCGTATCTGTCCGATTATTTCAAGGCTCTGAAGGGCAAGGACGTGCAGATATTCGTTGAAATAAAGAGCACGAACAAGGCGCTGATAGACAAATTCAAGGCGCTCGTCGAGGAATACGGCGTTGAGGATCAGGTTTCGGTCATAACGTTCCACGATTCTCAGATAAAAAATCTGAAACAGGCTTTCCCCGAAATGTCGGCGGGCTTCCTCTGCAATCCCCTCGTATCCGGCGCAACCGGCGCGGAGCAGGCGAAGGCGGTGCTTAACCGCGTACAGCGCCTCTCCTCGACGTACAACCCGTCGTATTCCGGACATACCGCCGAATACGCCGTAAACGCGAATATGCGCGGACTTACGACGTGGCCGTGGACGGTTGACGACAAAAACGCGTACGTACAGCTGTTTATGGAGGGCTTTAACGGTCTTACGACGAACAACTGCAAGATTGCGGCGAAATTCGCAAAAACTCTGACGGCTGAAAATTACGCATACGAGCTTAACGCCGGAGAAACGCTCGCCGTATCCGCCGGGATTACACTTTACAACAGGGAAAAAGCCGACGTGTCGAAGGACGTCCGCGTGATACCGCTCGACGACAAAACCGAGGTGCTCGACGGCAACGTTCTTAAATTCGACGGCGAGGGCGAGCATACCTTCGCGCTCGAATACACGTACGAGATAAACAGCAAAAACAGCTATACGTTATACACTCAGCCGGTAACGGTAAACGTAAAATCGCCCGTGACGGAAACCGAGACCGAAACGGAGACGGAAGCCGCGGCGACGGCGGAAGAAACGGAAGCGGCGACGGCGGAACAAACGTCCGAAACTACTGGGGCGACGGAAAAAACCGATTCGTTTTTACGCTCCCCCGCCCTGCCGATAATCGTCATCGTCGCCGTCATCGTGATCGTCGTTATCGTCAGACTGATCGTCGTAAAAGCCATAAAGAAAAAAATTAAAAAATAATATAACTTAACACCACTTGACAAATACGTTTATTTGTGATAATATAAGTTCGATTATAATACAGGAGGATACCGATATGAAGCATATCAAAACGATAAAGACCCGCGACCTTTGCGAAAGCGCGAAGAACGGCGGCTGCGGCGAATGCCAGACTTCCTGCCAGTCAGCCTGCAAAACGAGCTGCGGCATAGCTAACCAGAGCTGCGAGAACAGCAAGAAGTAAACGGCGCGGCGCAAGCGCCGGATAAAGACGCCCGCGCACGGGCTGATCAGGAAATGAAGCCGCTTCGCTTTTGAAGATATACTCTTCTTGCGGGCGGCTTTAATTCGTATAAAAAAAGCCCCGCGAGGCGGCGGCTCGAATCAAGGTCAATTATGATACATCAATATAAATTAAACGGTTACAACATAGTTATGGACGTGTGCTCCGGCGCGGTCCATTCCGTCGACGATATCGCCTACGACGCGATAGAATTATACGAAAGCACGCCGAAAGACGAGCTTTGCGCTCTTTTGTCGCAAAAGTACGGCGTATCGGAGGACGAGATAAACGAGTGTTATGAGCAGATAGAGGAGTTAAGACAGTCGGGACAGCTTTTCACGCCCGACAAATATGAAAATATGGCGCCGGAGCTTAAAAAGCGCACGTCCGGCGTTATAAAGGCGCTTTGTCTGCACGTTTCCCACGCATGCAACCTCGTCTGCGCCTACTGCTTTGCCGGTCAGGGCAGATATCACGGAAAAAGCGCGCTTATGAGCTTTGAGACGGGCAAACGCGCGCTCGATTTTCTTATCGAAAACTCCGGGACCCGGAAAAATCTCGAGGTCGACTTTTTCGGCGGCGAGCCGCTTCTGAATTTCGACGTGGTGAAGCGACTTGTAGAATACGCGCGGTCGGTCGAAAAAGAGCATAACAAGAATTTCCGCTTTACCCTGACGACGAACGGTATGCTGATAGACGACGAGGTAATAGATTTCTGCAACCGAGAGATGTCGAACGTCGTGCTTTCCCTCGACGGAAGGAAAGAGATACACGACAGATACAGAGTCGACGCGAAGGGCAACGGAAGCTACGACGTTATTGTGCCGAAATTTCAGAAGCTCGTCGCGGCGAGGGGCGGAAAGTCGTATTATATGCGCGGCACGTTCACGCACGCGAATCCCGACTTTTTATCGGATATAAAGGAAATGCTCGATCTGGGCTTCACCGAGCTTTCGATGGAGCCGGTCGTATGCGCCCCGGACAGTCCCGACGCGCTGACGGAGGAGGACAAGCCTGTCGTTTTCGAGCAGTACGAGGAGCTTGCGAAGCTGCTTATACAGAGGCGCAGGGAGGGCAGACCGTTTACTTTCTATCACTATATGATAAATTTGGAGGGCGGTCCGTGCATATATAAGCGCATTTCCGGCTGCGGCTCCGGCACCGAATACATGGCTGTAACGCCGGCGGGCGACCTTTATCCGTGCCACCAGTTCGTCGGCGAGGAGAAATTCAGGTTAGGCGATATATGGAACGGTGTGGACAATAAGGAGATACAGGATGAATTCGAGGCGTGCAACGTCTACGCGCGCGAGGAATGCCGCAGCTGCTGGGCGCGGCTCTACTGCTCCGGCGGCTGTGCGGCAAACGCTTATCACGCGACCGGATCGGTAAAGGGCGTTTACAAATACGGCTGCGAGCTGTTCAAAAAGCGCATAGAGTGCGCCGTTATGGCTGAGGTCGAAAGGCTTGATAATGACGACTCCGATAGTTGATTTTTTAAAGCGTTACAGCAGCTCCTCTCCCCTGCGCCTCCATATGCCGGGGCATAAGGGAAAACGCTTTTTATGCGGCGAGGAATTCGACATAACCGAAACTGAGGGCGCGGACGAGCTTTATTCTCCGACCGGGATAATCGCCGAAAGCGAAAAAAACGCCTCTTATATATTCGGCTGCGACACTTATTATTCCGCCGAGGGCTCGTCGCTCTGCATACGCGCGATGATATATCTGCTCGGTCTGAAACGCGGAAAAAAGCCGGTCATACTCGCCGGGCGCAACGCTCACAAATCGTTTTTATACGGCGCGGCGCTCACCGGAGCCGACGTTCTGTGGCTCGCTCCGCACAAAAACGACACTTATATGTCCGTGACGACAACGGCGGAGGACGTTGAAAAAGCGCTTTCAAACAGTAAAAAAAAGATCGACGCGGTATATATAACCACGCCCGATTATCTCGGCAAAACGACGGATATAAAAAGCGTATCCGCCGTGTGTAAAAAGCACGGCGTTTATCTGCTCGCCGACTGCGCGCACGGCGCTTACACGCATTTTCTTCAAACGCCGTCGCTTCCGACGGATCTGGGCGCGGATATGTGCTGTTCGTCGGCGCACAAAACGCTGCCGGCGCTCACCGGCGCGGCGTATCTGCATATAAATACGGATATAACGGCGGACGAGGTCAAGGCGGCTTTACTGCTTTTCGGCTCGACGAGCCCGTCGTATCTTATACTCGCTTCGCTCGACAATCTGAATCCGTATCTTACGGAGCATAAAAAAAGACTTTCGGGATTTTTGCCGGAGGTCGACGGTTTAAAGAAAAAGCTCGTATCGAGGGGCTACGCGTTATACGGCGGCGAGCCGCTGAAGCTTACGATACGCGCGAAAGAATACGGCTATACCGGGTTTGAGATATACGACCGTCTTACGGAGAACGGCGTTTACCCGGAATACAGGGACGACTGTTACGTTTCGATGATGATAACGCCGGAAAACGGCGTTGACGGGCTTGACCGGCTTTACCGCGTTTTATCGGCTGTACCGCAAAAGGCGGCTTTGCCTGACGATCAGCCTGTCTTCGTTTTGCCGAAGCGCAGAATGAGCGTGAGGGAGGCGTTTTTCGCCGTAAAAGAGACCCTGCCGACCGGAGAATGCGGCGGCAGGATACTGTCGGATATGCGTGTTTCGTGCCCGCCCGCCGTATGCCCCGTCGTTTGCGGCGAGGTCATAGACGGGAAGCTGATACCTTATCTGATAAAGCTCGGCTTCAACCGGCTGTCGGTCGTTAAAAATCCGTGACTATCTTTTCCGGCGGCTGTTCGAGCAGGGACGGGTCCTTTATATACTGCATCAGCCGCTTGAAAACCGCGGCGAAATAAGAGCCGGAGCAGATACGCTCATCCATCACGACGCCGAGCGGCAGAGTGCGCTCGAAAACGACCTCGTCGCGGCGGAGCTTCGGCACGACTCTGGGATTGCCCATAGTCACGCTTATGCTCGTCGTTCCGAATTCGTAAACGTGATGGTAAATGTGATTCGTCCTTATGCTCGCTAAATTGGAGAGCAGAAGCGACTCGTGGAAAGGCGAGGCGTCTATCACCTTTTTCGGCAAAAGTCCGTATTTATCGAGGAAGCGGAACGTACCGACCGCAAGATTCGCAAGACCCGGGATCTTTATGAGCGGCTTCATCAGCTTCTCCGTCGAATTGTCCTTTTCGGAGGTGCGGTTGGCTTCGATATACTCGTCTATCTTGCGCTGTACGTCGAATACGGTATCGTTGTAATCGAGATATATTTTTGACATTATGCCGCCGTCGGCGTCGTTTTTAAGCACGACGAGACCGACGCAGAACTCGTTTCTCGCGTAGACGCGCTTGTTCACCACAAAGCGGTTGAGCCACGGATATTCCGCGGCGGTGCGCAGGTACGCGGCGACGAGTATGCCCATATATGAAAACACCGCTCCGTTTTCTTTTCTCATTTTATGTATGTATTTAGTCATCGGATCGAGCGGAAGATCGACCGTTATCATATTCATCGAATCGACGCGCTTGTTCATTATATACGAAATAAGCTGATACATCGGCTCGGCGTTTTTTACTCTTTTTCCGTCTGCTCTCGGCATTATCTGCAAGTCGTTCCTTTCGGATTATTTTATCGTGTTAATACCGCTTTTATATAATTAAGTAACAGGAAAATCAAAAAAAATGAACAAAAAAGAACTTGCGGCAAGCGTTGTCGAAAGACTCAAACAGAAATATCCCGGCGCGGTATGCTCGCTGAATTACGGCGGCGATCCGTGGAGACTGCTCGTAATGGGCAGGCTTTCGGCGCAGTGTACGGACGAGCGCGTGAATCTTGTTTGCCCCGCGCTGTTTGAAAGATACCCCGACGTTTACGCGATGGCGGAGGGCGACGCCGCCGATATTGCGAAATACATATTCTCCTGCGGGCTTTATAATTCAAAGGCGCGCGACCTGAAAGGTATGTCGGAGCGGATAGTCTCCGTTTACGGCGGCATGGTGCCGGACAATATGGACGATCTTCTGACGCTGCCGGGCGTCGGGCGAAAAATCGCAAATCTCATTTTAGGCGATATATTCCGCAAGCCCGCGGTCGTCGCGGACACGCACTGCATCAGGATAGCGGCGCGTATCGGCTTGTGCGGCGAAGGAAAACCGCTTTCGCCGGAAAAGACGGAAAAGGCGCTTGCCGCGATAGTAGAGCCTGACGAGCAGTCCGATCTGTGCCACCGCTTCGTTATGTTCGGGCGCGACGTATGCTCCGCGCGCTCGCCGGAATGCGGCGGCTGCGTGCTTGCCGATATTTGTGTGAATAAAGCCGGAAAACCGTCTTGACACTTTACACGTCAAGCAGTATAATATATAAAGAAAGGACCGATATTATGAATAATACGATTTATATGCTCTGCTCCGTTACGCCGAGGCAGATGAACAGTTTTATAATAACTACGGACGAAGGCGGCGTTATCGTCGTCGACGGCGGCTTTGCCGAAGACGCGGAAAAGCTGCTCGGTACGCTTCGCACGGTGACGGGCGAAAAAAAGCCGCATATAGACGGCTGGTTTCTGACGCACGCGCACGACGACCACATTTCCGCTTTCGTGCGGCTCGTGACGGAATTTTACGGTCAGTTCTCGTTTGACCGCGTCTATTACAATTTCCCGTCGTATCAGTTTTTCGAGCATTACGAAAACAGCGAGGCGCACACGACGGCGGAATTCTACGCGGCTCTGCCGCGCTTCGCCGACAGGATATGTATAGTAAGCACGGACGACGTTTATGAGATAAAGGGCGCGAAATTCGAGTTTTTATACACTTACGATACCGTTATCACCTTTAACGCCGTAAACAATTCCTCATCCGTATTCAAAATGACGCTCGGCGGCAAGACAGTTCTGTTTCTGGGCGACCTCGGCGTCGAGGCGGGCAAAAAGCTGCTGTCGACAAGAGGCGGAGCGCTGAAAAGCGATTTCGTGCAGATGGCGCACCACGGACAGAACGGCGTCGACTTCGACGTTTACAGGGCGATAGCGCCGTCAGCGTGCCTCTGGTGTACGCCTAAATGGTTATGGGACAACGACGCCGGTCTCGGCTACAACACGCACGTTTTCAAGACTGTCGTCGTGCGCGGCTGGATGGACGAGCTCGGCGTAAGGGAGCATTACGTCACGAAGGACGGAGATCAGATAATAAGGCTTTGAAAGAATTTATAATAAACAAAAACGACGCGGGTCAGCGCCTCGACAAATTCATATCGAAGGCAATAAAGACCCTGCCGCCGTCGCTTATGTATAAAGCGATACGGACGAAAAAGATAAAGGTGAACAGAAAGCGCGCGGAGCCCGGGACGGTACTGAACGAGGGCGATTCCGTATTATGCTTTCTAAAGCCTGAATTTTTCGATGAAAAATACGAAAAGGATCCGTTTTACACGCTCAATCCCTCTCTTTATATCGTATACGAGGACGAAAATATCATAGTCTGCGACAAACGCCCGGGGCTTTTATGCCACCCCGACGAGAACGGCGACAACAATACGCTTATTGAACATATAAAGGCGTATCTGTACAGAAAAGGCGAATACAGGCCGGAGGACGAGAATTCCTTTGTGCCGTCGCTTTGCAACCGTATCGACAGAAACACGGGCGGACTTGTCATCGCCGCGAAAAACGCGGCGGCTCTGCGCGATATGGACGGGATGATACGCGAAAAAACGGTGTCGAAATTCTACCTCTGCTCCGTGCACGGCACGCCGTCGCCGAAAGAGGCGGTTTTGACCGCGTATTTATACAAGGACACGAAAAACAATACGGTTACGGTCTACGACAAGCCGAAGAACGGCAGGGTGAAGATAGTCACCGGATATAAGGTCCTGAAAGAAAAAAACGGGTTTTCCCTGCTCGAGGTGCGGTTATACACGGGTAAAACTCATCAGATACGCTCGCATCTGGCGTATATCGGTCATCCGCTTGCGGGCGACGGAAAGTACGGCGTGAACCGCGAGGACAAAAAAAACGGATACAGATATCAGGCGTTGTACTCGTATAAGCTGATATTCGACAGGGGTATCGGCTCGTTATCGTACCTGTCGGGCAAAATGCTGACGGTCGATCTTAAAAACGTCTGGTTTTACGGAGATTTTTAAATGGCGTTTCTGTTTCTGGCTGTGAGCGCCGTTCTTACGGGGCTTTGCTTTGCGTTTTACAAGGTCGGTTTTCTTGCGTTTTTTACGCTTATACCGCTGTTTTACGTACTGATAAAAGAGGCGGAAAACCCGAAAAGAAAATTCGGCTTTTACGGATACGGTTATTTCTTCGGCGTATTGTTTCACGCCGCAGTATTTTACTGGTTTGTTTATCAGTACCCGCTCGAATATCTGAATTTCACAAAGGGCGAGGCGGTCGCGTACGTCGCCCTGTCGTGGTTCGGCACCGGCTTCATTTTATCGGTGATAACGGCTTTGTGGGTGTTTTTGACCGGACTGTTTTTGAAAAGCGGGATATGTAAAAAGCATAAATGGCTTTTCATACCGTTTACCGCTTCGCTTTACGTTCTGACGGAATATTCCTTTACATTGGGCTCTCTGGCGGCGCCGTGGGCGCGGCTCGCGGTAACTCAGCAGTCGAATATTTTCGGGATACAGACCGCATCCGTATTCGGCTCGTATTTCATTTCGTTCATGATCGTCGCGGTAAACGCCGCGCTCGCTTACGGCTTGTATGAGCTTGTAAAGCGCAGGGACAAAAAAACCGCTCTTATCTGCCTCGTCTGCTCCGCTTCCCTGTTTTTATCAAACATGGGCGCGGGCGCGGCGCTGTACGCGCACGACGAAAGCGTGTCGGCTAAAAGACCGGCGTATACCGCCGCGGCGCTTCAGGGCAACGTCGTTTCCGGCAGAAACGACGCGGGCGGCTTATACGATATTTTAGACAGATTCTTTACTATGGCTGACGAGGAGATAAACGAAAGCGGCGCGAAGCTGATAGTTATGCCGGAGGGCGGCTTTTCGACGGATATCGGAAAGAATCAGTCGGTAAAACGGTATATCCTCGATTTCTGCCGCGAGCGCGACGTTGTCGTCATATTCGGCTGTTACGAATACGCGGACGACGGTTTTTACAACGTGACGTGGTGCGCCTCGCCCGACGGCACGCTGTCGGGTCCCTACCGCAAACAGCACCCCGTTCCGTTCGGCGAATTCACGCCGGCAAAGGATATAATACTGAAGCTGATGCCGTTTTTAGAGGACGTTACGGATATAGGCGACGAACTGTCGGCGGGTAATGAAAGCGTGGTTTTCGATTCCTCGCTCGGGAAATTAGGCGCGTTCATCTGCTTCGACTCGGCGTTTGAAAACATCGGTTACGAGGATACGGCGCAGGGCGCGACGGTATTGACGGAATCCACGAACGACTCGTGGTGGATGGATTCCGCGCAGTTATACGAGCACAACGGTCACGCGGTGCTCCGCGCGGTCGAGAGCCGCCGCTTCATGGTGCGCTCGTCGCAGGCGGGGTATTCGACGGTCATATCGCCCACGGGCAGGATATTATCGGGCGTCGAGCCGCTTACGGCGGGATTCGCGCACAGAACGCCGTATCTTTTCCCCGGTCTGTGTCTTTCTGCCGTCTGCGGCGGCTTTATATGGGCTTTTACCGATAAAATCAAAAGAAAAAAATCACAAATTTGAAATAAATACTTGCAAAGTTAAAATTTGTAATATATTATAGTATATTATGATGTGCAAAAAGGGATATACGGAATGAAAAAAGCAAAAATCGGCTTTGTATCGCTCGGCTGCTGTAAAAATCAGCTCGACACGGAGGTAATGCTCTCCGTCCTGTCCGATCAGGG
>CACZVC010000021.1 GCA_902784545.1 uncultured Ruminococcus sp.
AGAAAAGCAGACTGAGAACAAAATCAGTCTGCTTTTTCGTGTTCAACCGGTATAATGAAGACGTTCGCTTCGCTCACAAATGAAGACGGGCTATGCCCTAATGAAGACGGCAACTTGGTTGCCTAATGAAGCGAAGCCGCCCGCTTGAAGAAAACCGTTGAATTCGAATTTCTTCATCAGCGAAGCGTCTTCATTTCTTCATTAGCCCGCTTGCGGGCGTCTTCATTTTCGGCGCGGCAAAGTTTACACAAAATACTTCCTTATCACGCCGCGCCGAATTGTCAGCTTATCTTATTTTTTAACCGCAGATTGTCGGCGATCATTGCGATAAATTCGGAATTTGTCGGCTTGCCCCTGTTGTTCTGTATTGTGTAGCCGAAGTAGGAATTGAGCGTTTCAACGTCGCCTCTGTCCCACGCGACCTCTATCGCGTGGCGTATCGCGCGCTCCACTCTTGACGAGGTCGTTCTGTATTTCTTCGCGACGGACGGATAAAGCGCCTTTGTCACCGAGTTTATTATCTCGCCGTCGGAGATCGCCATAAGTATCGCGCAGCGCAGATACTGATAGCCTTTTATATGCGCCGGCACGCCTATCTGATGAATTATCCGCGTTACCTGCGTTTCTATATCGTTGTCGCGGTCGATATGGACGCCGGCTTTTACCGTTCCGTTCTTTATGCCGTACAGTCTTTTCATACGCTCGCACAAAACGTCGTTGTCAAGCGGTTTTACCATACAGTACGCCGCGCCCGCCTCGTCGGCTTCTATGAAAATGTTATGATTTCCCACAACGGTCGTGATTATGAATTCCGGCTGTCTGTCCTTCGGCAAAGCTTCCTTTACCGTTTTTATAAGCCTGATACCGTCGGTTTTCGGCAGCCATACGTCGCATATCATAAAATCCGGCTGTATCGCCCTCGCCTTTACGACCGCCTCCTCGCCGTCGGCGGCGTCGTCACACAAAAACGTGCCTTCTCTTACGAGAAATTCGTGAATACTTTTACGGAAGCCGGCAGACGAGTCGGCTATAAGGACCTTTATTTTGTTTTCCATACTTCCTTTTTCCTTTCATAATTGGTAATTTCTGGTATTATATTACCATATTTTCCCAATTTTTGCAAGATGTTTTACGAAAAAATATTCCCAAAAATTCCCAATTATTTTTGTGCAAATTGACGCCTCACTTCACTTTCTCGACACCATCCGGCAGTAAATCGAAAATTACGACTCCGTCGCGCTGTGTGATGTAAACTTCGGCGCCGGACTGCTCAAAAGCGTCGATCTTTCCGAGGTCGGGATGACCGTAACCGTTCGCGCCGCAGCTTATTACGGCGTACTTTGCGTTTACCGCTTTTATAAAGTCGGAGGATGAGGAATATTTTGAGCCGTGATGCGCGACCTTTATAATATCCGACCGTAATTCGTTTTTGTATTTTGACAGGATCACCTTTTCCTCTTTTACTTCCGCGTCCGCGCACATAAGCACGCTTTTGCCGTTATACGACAGCTTGTAAACGATGCATAAAGCGTTGTTTTTGTCGGGCGCGCCGTTCGGCGCCAGTATCTCCGCACGCGCGCCGTTTATATCATAGCTCTGACCGGTTTTTGCGAAAATAAATCCGCCGTCCGATTTTTCCTTTATCGCGGCGCAGAGCCGCCTCTCGTTTTCTTCACCCGGCTCCGGCAAAAGCACGGTGTCGGCGCCGAATTCTTCAAGTATCCGCACCGCGTCGCCGCAATGGTCGTAGTCGTAATGCGTTATGACAAACAGATCGAGCCGCTTTATCCCCGCGCGCCGCATAACGCCCGCCGCCTGCCGCGTTTTATCCTTCGGCGCATCCGTTAAAATGCTTATTCCGTCGCCGTATGCGAGCGAGCAGTCCGCCTCTCCCACGTCGAAAAACATGACGCGCAAAGCGCCCTCCGGCTTTGTGTCGGGTATCCTTTTATCGGACAGAAACAACCCGAAAACGCATACAACGACAACAAGCACCGCTTTGACGGCGGTGCTTATTATTTTTCCTGTTTTTCTGTCAGTCGTCATTTTCCGCCGCGGCTTTCGCGGAGGTTATTGCGCGCAGTTTGTCGACCGGGAATTTCGCTCTGCGGTCGTAGGTGTATAAGCCGTTCTGCTCCTGCTCGACGTCCGTCAGCTGCGTGTAGCAGAACGCGCAGAGCTTGTCGTTCTGCAAAAGCGCGGAAACGAGCCCCTCGTATCTGCCGAGGAATTCTTCCATATCCGCGGGCGACGCGCCGTAGCCCCAGCCGCCCTTGACGCCGGGAGCCCACCACGTTCCGCCGAATTCGGAGACGAAGCAGAGGTCGTCCGGATACGGTCCGGTCCAGTCGCCTATCTCGCCGCCGGTCATCAGCTTGTCGTATTTTTCCTTGAATTTTACGGGATCCTGCTCGTAGTCGTGGCAGTCGTACATATCGCAGAAGCCCTTGACGTGGAACCAGCCGCTCGTGTCTATCACCGGGCGCGTCGGGTCGAGAGCCTTGGTCACGTTGTAAACGTATTTTAAAAGCTCGCCGTCCTGATTCTGCTGGGTTTCGTTGAACGGACACCAGCCGATAAGCGCGGGATGGTCGAAATCGCGCTCGACCTCCTCAAGCCATTCGCCGACGAAATTTTTCCACGCCTCCGGCTTCGCTATGTCAAGCAGCCAGTTTGCATGCTCGCCCCATACCATATATCCGAGCCTGTCGGCGTGGTATAAGAATCTCGGCTCGAATATCTTCTGATGAAGTCTCGCGCCGTTGTAGCCGCAGGCCATCGACATTTCGATATCGCGTATAAGCGCACCGTCTGTCGGAGCGGTGTATATGCCGTCGGGATAAAAGCCCTGGTCGAGGATAAAGCGGCCGAAAACGGATTTGCCGTTTATGTAGAATCTGTGATCGTGCGCCGATACCTCGCGTATGCCGAAATAGCTGTTTACTTTGTCCTTTCCGAGCGTGAGCGTCAGATCGTACAGATTAGGCTCACCCGGCGCCCAGAGAAGCGGATCTTCTATTTTAAGCGTTATTTCCGTGTGCTCGCCCCTTACGACGGCGCCGCCGCACGCGACGGTCTTGCCGCAGTTTAGCGCGGAGGCGAAAAGCGTTTCGCCGTATGCGTTCTCGGTCTTGACGTCGATCCTTACCGTACCGTCGATCTTCGTATAGTATTTCGCGGAAACAATGCGTTCCTCCGGCACCGCCTCGAGCCAGACCGTCTGCCATATACCCGTCGTGCGGGTATAGAAGCAGCCGTATGAATTGTAATTGTTGCTTTGTTTTCCGGCGGGCTGCGTACCTCTGCGGTTATCGTCGTACGCGCGTATCGTTATATCGTTTTCGCCGTCCTTCAAATACTTCGTTATATCGAAAGCGAAAGAAATATAACCGCCTCTGTGTCTGCCGGCCTCAACTCCGTTGACCCATACCGTGCTCTCGTAGTCGCATGCGCCGATGTGAAGTATCGTGCGTTTGCCCTTGAAATTGTCCGGCACGGTGATTTTCTTCTTGTACCACACGCAGCGCATAAAATCCTTATTGCCGACGCCCGAAAGGTCGGATTCGGGGCAGAACGGGACGGTTATCCTGCCGGAAAGTCCCTCCGCCTCAAAGAGCTTTCGCTCCTCGCCGCTTACGCCGTGGTCGATCTCAAACTGCCATTCTCCGTTTAAATTGACCCAGTCCTCGCGTACGAACTGAGGAAACGGATGCTCAGATCTCGGAATGCTCATATCAAAACCTCGCTTTATTTGTTTTATTCATTTTACCATACAATACAGAGTTTTTCAAGACGTTTTTTATAATTTTATACTTAAATTTACATTTTTTGCCGGACGGTAAACGATAATAAAACCGTACGGTAAATTTTTCACCGTAATTTTACAAAATATTCGTCTGTTTTTTCGATTCTGATGGTACTGTATTATTGAAGGAACAAAAAGGAGATAATGCTTTGCCTGACAAGAGTAAAAACGCCGCGTGCGAAAAAGCTCTTATGAAACTCGCCGCCGGAGATAATGAAGCGTTGTCGCGTCTATATGATATAATCGGTAAGCGGGTTTACTTTATCGCTTTTTCGGTACTCGGAAATCACTTTGACGCTGAGGACGCGGCTCAGCAAACGTTTTTGGAAATACTGAAATGCGCAAAAAGCTATTCCGGCGGCGGCGCATATTCGTGGATAACGTCTGTCGCATACAATCAGGCGCACAAGATCCTGCGAAAAAGAAAACCGGAGCAGGAACTTGACGACGCAGAGGAAACCGAGTTTTACGATACGGACCCCGCGGAGCGTCTTACCCTGCTCGATGCGCTCGACAGACTGCCGCCGGAGGACAGACGTATAGTTACCCTGCACGTTTTATGTGATATGAGATACGCCGAGATAGCGGCGGAGACCGGCACAACGGAAGCGGCGATACAGAAACGGTACGCCAGAGCGATAGAAAAAATAAAAAAGTATTATGGTAAAAGGTAAGCGATGAACAATATTGAAAAAAAACTGAATAAAAGCGCCGACGCGCTTGTGCGTGAAAAAAAAGCGGATATTTTAAAATACTGCGGAATAAAAATAAAAGAAAAGAGCGGATTTAAAAAAGAAAAGCTTTTTAACGCTTTGATCGCCGCCGCCGTCGTTATTTTCCTCGTATCCTTCGCAGTTATATGCTATATTCCGATAGCGTATAAAAACGCTCGTCAAATCGAAGAAAGCACCGAAGCGGTTACCGGCTCAGACGCGGCGGCGCCTGAAAAGAAAAGCGGGGCGTATATCTTTAACGGCTTAAGATCCGCCGGAGAACCGCCGTTTCCACTGCCGGAGGGAATTCCCGACGTCAAAAACGGATATTACGTTTATTCCGGTATCGGTTACGACGATTACGTTAAATCCGGTGAAACTCTCAAAGACAACGGTTACGATTACGATTCGACCGGCTTCGGCAACAGATACTATCACAGATTTTTCATACGCGAAGACAGTATCGTTTATGTAAATTACGATAAAGAAATTAAAGAATTTGAAATATTCTGGTACAAAAAAAGTCCGTATGCGCCGGAAAACGGCGTTACGGAAGATGAGGCTGCGCGGATGCTGTACCCCGAAAAAAGCTCTTCAAAGCTTAAACTTCACCCGCTGGATATAACGCCGGAGGGATTTTATGAAAAAACCGGCGCTCAGATATTCGTCGCTCCGACTTTTTCCTTTGACAGATATGATAAAATGGGACAACCCGAAATGAAAATGGCGGAAAACAAAAACTACTTTGACTGTGTGACTCTGATAAAAGACGGAAAAAGTTTTACCGTTGATTACGACTGTATTGCTTCAGCCGACATCGACGGAGACGGCAAGGGTGAAATATGCATTCTGAATTACGGGATAACGAGCGGCGTTTTCACCTTCGGCTTCTGTGCGCTGACCGATAAAGATCCGTACTCCGGTTATTTTCAATGCAATCATATGCGTTTGTCGTTTGCCGAAAAAGACGGAGAGCTTAAAGTATGCGGGACTCTTAAAAATGACGAAACAAGGTATTACGATATTAAAATCGAAAAATTCGGGGGAAAGGAATATATAAATCTGTATTCTGACGGAAAACCGCTTCCAAACTGGAGCATTCCGCCGGCGTTTGTTTCGTCGGAAACCTAAAAAAAGAATTTCCGTAAAACAACAACTGAAAATGAAACGCAGAGATATCCGAAAAATATGCTTAAATTCCGATTTTTTTATAAAAAAGTATTGACAAATCGTTTTTTGTGTGATATAATGCGCGTGTTATCCAAAGACAGCAGGTTACGGTAAAAGCCTTTCGGCTTTCCTGCCGAGGAGAAAATCGATAGATACTATCATTTCCGCTTCTTTGGGGGCGGAAATTTTTTTCTCCCGGATCTCAAAAATCTATACGGAGGTAAAACAAAATGGCAAAAGAGAAAACAATCGCCTTAAAAGCCAAGGCGGTCGAGGATCTCGCCGCGAAGCTCAAGGACGCTTCTTCCACCGTTATAGTCAATTACGCCGGCATCACCGTTGAGGACGATACGAAAATGCGTAAAGCCCTGCGTGAAGCAAACGTAGACTATACCGTTATAAAGAACACCATTACGCTGCGCGCGCTCGAATCTCTCGGCTACAAGGAATTCGGCGATATTCTCACGGGGATGACCGCGGTCGCCATCGGCAAAGACGAAGTATCCGCCGCCAAGGTATTGAAGGAATACGACGATAAGGTACAGTCCTTCAGCATCAAGGCCGGTATATGCGACGGCAAAGTGCTCGATCGTGACGACGTTCTGTCGCTGGCTGCTATCCCGAGCAGGGAAGTTCTTATTTCCAAGATGCTCGGCAGCCTGAACGGTCCTCTCTACAAGCTTGCGATCGCATTACAGGCGGTCGTCGATCAGGGCGGAGCCGCTCCCGCGGCAGAAGCTCCCGCCGAAGAACCGGCGGCAACACCCGCGGAATGATCCGCACATTAAAATAATATTTGGAGGAAAATTAAAATGGCATCCGAAAAAACAACCGCTATCCTTGACGCTATCAAGGGACTTACAATACTTGAACTTGCTGACCTCGTAAAAGAGATCGAGGCAGAATTCGGCGTATCCGCCGCTGTTTCCGTAGCGGCTCCCGCTGCCGGCGGCGAAGCAGCTCCCGCAGCTGAGGAAAAGACTGAATTCACCGTCGTCCTCAAGGGCTACGATGAAGCGAAGAAAATGGGCATCATCAAGCTGGTCCGTGAAGTTACCGGTCTCGGCCTGAAAGAGTCCAAGGACCTCGTTACCGAGGCTCCGAAGCCGATCAAAGAAGGCGTTGACAAGGCTACCGCTGAAGCGCTTGAAAAGCAGTTCACCGAAGCCGGCGCGCAGATCGAGCTCAAGTAATAGAAAGCTTCCGTATAAAAAGGACTGTCACAAGGCAGTCCTTTTTAATTGAAACGCCTGTTTTTTATAAGATCTTCCGACATTTTTACGCCTTCGGTTGTTATTATAGTGAAAAGGGGTGAAATGATGAGCCGTGATGAATTCGGGTTGTTTTACAACAAATACAAAAACTACGTTTACAGGCTGTGCTATTCTTATATGAAGCGCGCTGCCGACGCGGAGGACTGCGCGGAGGACGTGTTTGTTAAGGTACTCGCCGGTAACCGTAAATTCACGGATGAGGAGCACGAAAAGCGGTGGCTCGCGGTCGCCGCGGCAAATCACTGTAAGAACAAACTGAAACAAAGAAAAAGAGACGACGCGTACCTTGCCGAAGCGGCGGAGGATATTCCCGGAAAAGAAAATAACGACGAGGTGCTGGAGGCGGTATTGAGCCTGCCGGACAAATACAAATCTGTCGTATGGCTTTACTATTACGACGGGTATAAGACCGGCGAGATAGCGAAAATACTTAAAAAACCGCCGTCTACGGTGCGCAATCTTTTATCGGACGCGCGCGCTCTTTTGAAAAAACGCCTGGAATAAGGAGGGGCTTATGATGGATCAGGTCATCAAAAACGGTTTTGACTCCGTAATACTGTCAGACGAGGCGTCGGACAGAATGTATGAAAACATAATAAAAAAATCAGAGATAAGAAAAGCGGCTCACCGCCGCGTGAGAACGCTTGTACCGGTCGCCGCCGCCGTCGCCCTGACGGTCGCGGGAGCCGTTTTTCTCGGCGCGGCTCTGAGGCGGGAGCCGGGCGGAGCGGAGGAAACGACTTCGCAGGTCACTGCATCATTGACGCAGGCGCTGAGCGGCGGTGACAACGCGGGTCTGCTTTTTGTCCTGTCGCCCGACGCCGGGATCGTTCAGACCGGCGAGGTGCTGACGGAGGCCGAGGCGGACGCGTATCTTAAAGAAAACGCGGTGAGCATAAAAAGCTCGCTGTCGGCGAGCGGCGTCAGCACGTCCGGTTTCAGGATCGGAGAAAGCGGATACAGGCATATAAGCTGCGCCGAGGGAGCCGACGCGTACGAGCTTAAAATGAACTGCTTCGATTACGTCGTGTATAACGGAGACGGGCTTGCCGCCGTCATCACGCTGATCAGGGAAAACGGCAGGATATATTCGTCCGTTTCCTTCGGCTCTCCGAAATATGAAGAATTCGACGCGTATCTCAAAGCGCACGCGGGGGAGGAGCTTGTTTTCCTTTATATCGGTCACGCCGAGGTCGTTTTGTCGCATGACTCTTATTATACGCAGGGCGATTTTGACGTCTCGCCGCTTTTCGGTGAAATCGCTATGCCATTTGAGCATTTCCGCTCAGACGAGGCGGTTTACGTCCCGTGATTTTTGAGTCAGTTCAACGTATTTTAACAAATATATATTCCCGTGTTAATTTATATGCGGTATCATAACGGTAGTAAATAAAAAGGATGTATGATATGAGCAGCGAAAAAACAAAAAGCGGCGTATCGGCGCTTTATCCGCGGGCAAAATACGATATACCGGGCAGAAATTACGGTATAGAGCTTTTGCGTATAGTCACGATGTTATTTATATGTATCCTTCATATATGCACGCGCGGCGGCGTCGCTTCGCGCGTGTCCGCGACCGCGTCGCCCGATAATTTCCGCATGGTGTATTTTCTGGAGGCGCTTACAATATGCTGCGTCGACGTTTTCGGTATGACGGCGGGATTCGTGAGCTTTAAAAAGGGACTGCGCCTGCGCCGTCCGCTTGAGCTGTGGCTCGAGCTTGTGTTCTACACCGTATCGTGTACCGCGGTGATGGCGATCTTCATGCCCGATAAAATGCCGGAAAACGCGTGGTTCAAGGCGTTTATGCCGGTAATGAACGGAGAATACTGGTATATGACCGCGTTTTTCGGTCTGCTCATCATATCGCCTCTGCTTAACGTGGCCATACAGAAGACCGATCTTAAAACGCTCGGCGTGATCCTCGCCTCGATAATGCTTTTCTATTCGGTGATACCGACGTTTATGGACGTTTCCGTTTTCGGTCTTTCGGGAGGATATTCCGTTTTATGGCTCAGCGTGATGTACGTTTCTGGCGGTTTTATCGCAAGGATAAAAAAGCCGCGCCCGGTGTTTACCGCGGCGGCGTTCGTCCTGCTCGTGCTTGTCGCTTGGCTTTTGCGTTTGAAAGACGTGCCGGGAATACTGAAATATACCTCGCCTCTTATAGCCTCAGCGGCTGCGGCGCTGCTTATGACGTTTTGCGGCATAGATCCGAAAAGCCACAAAGCGCGCGCGGTCATCGGCTTTATATCGCCGTCCATGATAGGCATTTTCATAATCCACGTACACTATCTCATATGGGATCTGTATCTTAAAAACGCCGCCGTATCGTTTGCGGAAGACAACGTGTTTCTTATGGCGGCAAAAATAATCGGCTCGGCTTTGTTCATATTCGTATCGTGCTTTTTGATCGACCTTGTCCGCCGCGGCATATTCTATCTGCTCCGCGTAAGCCCGCTTCTCAGCAAGCTCGAGGCGGCGACGATAGGAAAGCAGAATAAAAGCGGCTGACGGTACGGTTCCGCACGCAAAAAAATGGCCTTACAGCCTGTTTTTCATAAAGAAGATAACAAACTTGTCCCAGGAATCGGACGGACAGTAAAATGCCCGTCTTTTTCTGTATTATTTGTACTTTTTGAAACGATTTTAAAGGGGTTCGGGCTTGACCCGATGTGTTTGGGGGCGGCGGCTGTGCCACCGTACCACAAATGCGAAACCCGCATTATCGGGAAGCTCCGCTATCGCGCAGTCTCTTTCGACAAATGATGTAAGCTGAAAAAAACACGATATTGCGTTATCGGAGATAAAAAATCACCTGCAAATCGCGATAAAAACGGTATACTTTAATTGAAAAGGAGAATTATTATGTAAAAATGTAAGATTGACTGAATTTCCGGGTATATAATAGTGAATCGATTCAAAAGGAGACGGCCTATGGAAGACGGCGCATTGATAAAACTGCTTCACTCCGACAAAAACAAGGGCATGGAGCAGGTTTTGAAAAAATACACGGGCTTTGTTTTTGCAATAGTCAAAAGCAGGCTTTGTGAGGTATGCGATTCGTCCGAAATAGAGGACTGTGTGAGCGACGTGTTCATTCGTTTCTCGGAGAGCTTTGACAAATACGACCCGCAAAGATCCTCGCTTAAAACGTACCTCGGCGTTATGGCGAAAAACCTCGCATCAAACGCCGCGAGGGATAAATTATCAACCATGCCGCTTGACGACGACGGGATGATTGATGTACCCGATACGTTCAGCGTTGAGGACGCGGCGGCGGAAAAGGAGTTAATAAAGGTCGTAATAGAGCAGATAAAACTGCTCGGTCCGCCCGATTCGGATATCATTTTCCGCAAGTATTACATAGGTCAAAGCTCGAAGCAGATAGCAAAGGAGCTTAAAATGAGCGTGTCAAACGTCGACGTCCGCGCGCACAGAGCTATGGAAAAACTGCGTAAAATACTCGGAGGCATAATATGAAAAAAAATATAGAAGAAATTCTGCAAAACGCCGATCCGGCGGTCCTTGACGGGATGTTCGATACCATCAAAGCGGAAAAAATAGACGAAAAAAACATAAAAAATAAGGTTTTGGGCAAAAAGAGCAAAAAGAACACGGCGGTATGGAGGGTATTGCCGATAGCGGTGTCGTTTGCGCTCATCGTGGCGGCGGGAGCGCTCGTGATCCCGCGTTTGGCGGGGCAAGGTACGGAGGATCCCGTCACAACGGTATCGACCGGAGACAAATCGAACGCGGCGGCAGTAATAAAGCCCGAAAAAGAATACGATTCCTCGCTTAACGCGCTTATAAGTCTTAAAGACTTTGACAGGATAATCTGGAGCGATGATACCGCGCCCGCGTATTTGCCGTCAAACTCCGAAATAACCGTATATAACGGCATAAGGGTCACAAAGGAATTGTACGAGCGGCTGCAGACGGCGAAAGATGACGACATATTCGCGGTGACGGCGAAGCGCAATATAGATATACCCGAAAAATTCGAGGATTTCGTTTACGAGGGGAAAACGGGTAAGGAATACCTTGACGAGCATAACAGAACGTACCCGATTTACGGAGCGCTGCATCTGTTAGAGCAGAGCGCCGACGGAAACACAACGGCGTTTGAAAACTGGATAAGGGACAGTATAATAGAGGAGCAGGGCGAGGAATTCTTATCAAAATATTATCACGACGGCGTTTTCAATAAGGAATTGATAGAAGAAGACCTTGTTGCGGCGCGCGATGCGTCGGAATATGCGGCAAGAGCGTATGAAGCGGCTTTTAACGCTTACGCCGCAGCGTCATATCCGCGCATATACGCTTTCAGAGAATATAACGGTATAGAGATCTACAACGGATATCACGCGGAAACGGATACTCCTTATTATATAATGATCGTGACGAAAGCACAGATGACAACGCTCAAAGCCGATTACGACAAAGCGGATAAGCACGAGGTCGATTACGGATTTGACTTTGAAAACGGTTATTTCTCGCTTGTACCGTATTCCGAGGAGGACGTGCGGTACGCGCAGTACGCGCAGAACGGCTCAGATACGGAGCTGCCCGCCATCGCGTGCGAAGTGGAGCAGATACCCGAAACGATGGCGGAATAACATAGAAAAAGGCTGATTTATCGCCTGAATCAACACAGGAATCAAACATCCTTTCACTTCATATGCAACAACAAAAGTTATAAATACGCAGAACGGAGAAACTATCAATAACGTAGTTTCTCCGTTCAGAGCCTTTTTATATAGCTCCCGACGCTGACCCTCATTATCCTTATGAGAATTAGCCTACAGGTCGTTTTTTTGCTGTTTTTTGTTTTTGCCGTACAGATAATCTATCTCCGACGGCGACAGATCGCGGTACTTTCCGGGCTTCAGATCGCCGATGGATATATCGCCTATCGCGACTCGCGTGAGGCGGCTGACCTCGAGCGACGCTTTTTCGCACATTTTTCTTATCTGTCTGTTCCTGCCCTCGTACAGACGGAAGCGGAGCAGAGTGCTGACCTCGGTATAACCGATGATCTCAACGTTCACAGGCTTTATTATATATCCGTCGATATCGAGCGCGGAGCGGAGAATACCGAGCTGTTCCTCCGTCACGGCGCCGCGAACGCGCACGTTATATATCTTCGGTATCTCGTGGCTCGGGTGCATAAGCCGGTTTGCGAGCTCTCCGTCGTTCGTCAGAATAAGAAGTCCTTCGGAATCGCGGTCGAGCCTGCCTACGGGATAAACGCGCTCGTTCAGGTCCGCGACGAGGTCGGCGGTGCATTTTCTGCCGTTTTCGTCGTCGTTTGTCGTTATATATCCGCGCGGCTTGTTGAGCATTATATATATTTTTTTCTTATTTATATATCTGACGCGGCGTCCTCTGTAAACTATGACGTCGTTTTCGCCGACCTTCTGACCGACGGCGCACACTCTGCCGTTTACCGTCACCGCGCCCTCGGCTACCGCCGCTTCGGCGGCGCGGCGCGAGGCGACGCCCGCGTCTGATAAAAATTTCTGGATCCTTACCTTTTCCATCTGACTTTTTCCGTTTTATTGTCCGCGTAAAGCGTTTTTTTGTATATTATCCTGCCGTTTTGCGTAAATACCAGCTCGCCTATCCGCTCGCCGGCGTATACCGGCGCGTATTCAAAGCGACGCATATACACCGTTTTTGTCACCTCGCCGTCCCTCAGCTTGACCGTTACGTCCTCCGGCACGGTGCATACCGCGGAATCGGTAACGCCTCCGACGACGTGAAGACGGTATTCGCCGCCTGCGTCAAGTAATACGTCACGGTAAAGCGAAACGCCGTACTCATACAGGTCCCCGTGATCCTCCCAGTCCCGCGGCGCGTTCATCGTCACGACGCAGAGGGATACGCCGTCCTTTTCGTAATACGAGCAAAGGCATCTGCCGCTCGAGCTTGTATATCCGGTCTTGCCGCCGCACACGCCGTCAAGCGTGAAGAGAAGACGGTTGTGGTTTTTGAAATACCGTCCGCGGCGGTTTTCGCCCGGCTTTATCACGTACTCCTTTTCGCCGCAGATACGGCGGAAATCCGCGTTTTTCATACATTCGCACAAAAGACGCGCGATATCATATGCGGTGCTGTAATGATCTTTGTCCGTAAGCCCGTGCGGATTTGTGAAATGCGTGCCGTCAAGCCCGAGCGCCGCCGCCTTTTCGTTCATCAGTCCGACAAAGCCGCCGATATGATCGGCGAGCGCCGCCGCCGCGTCGTTCGCGCTTTGAAGCAACAGCGCGTACAAAAGCTCTTCCGCGGTAAAGACCTCGCCCGCCTGCAAATACGCCGACGAGCCTTCGATACCCGTGCATGAGCTTTTGATTTTTATAACGTCGTCAAGCCGGCAGTTTTCAAGCGCGACGAGCGCGGTCATGATCTTTGTCATGCTCGCCGGCTGCATCCGCTGACCGGCGCCGCGCGCGAAAAGCACGGTGCCGTCTGAGGCGTCGAGCAGTACCGCCGCCTCGGCGGAGACCGTGAGACCGCCTGCGCCCGATACGGTCAGGCACAGTATCAGCGGTATCAGAAGAATAATGATTATCCTGCGCATAAAAACACCTTTTTTTGGTATATTTTATGCGCGGAAAACCGTATTATTCCCCGGTTTTTTCTTCTTCGGGCTTTTCTTCCTCTTTGACGTCGACCGTTATATCGACTTCGGCGTCCTTGTCGATATCGGAAAGATCCACCTCTTCAACCGGCTCCTCTTTCTTTACCGCGCCTTTATTCTTTTTGAATATCGACTTTATTTTGTTTACGATATCGGGAGTTTTTTTGAGCAGAGATACCATGCTCGTGCCGAGATCGGCGTTTGAATCCATGGGATTGTTGACGTTAAGTATCTTTGCGTCTCCCTGCGGCGATATTACGAGGAAAGCAACGGGAGAAACGGTTATGCCGCCGCCGCCCGCGCCGGAAAAGCTGTTCGCCACGTTAGTATCCTTTGAATGCTTGCCCACAAAATCCGAGCCGCCTGTCGCAAAGCCGACCGCGACCTTGGAAACGGGGATTATCATCGTGCCGTTCTGCGTCGTCATCGGATCGCCGATTATCGTATCGGTCCCCGCTATTTCGGACAGATTGTTGAGCGCCGTTTTGAGAGCGTCGTTAAAGCTGTTGTTGTTTTCAGCCATTTGATTTATCCTCCTGTAAAAGTTTGTATATCTCTGAAATCACATGCCGAATTTCAAATACGTAGGTAAATAAGCCGCCGACGCGCACCGTCATCGCGGCGTCCGCGGAGACGAGCGTTTTTTCGGCTAAAAAGTCGGGCGCTATGTTTATATAAGCGTCGCCGCGCGATTTAAGGTCCATATTCTGATCGAGAAACGCGGATAAGCATCCCGCTATCGAGCATGCGCCGCCGTAGAGTATCGCGGTCTTCGCCGCGTTGTCCGAGCCTATCGCCGCGTCCAGACGGAATATTTTAACGTGCAGTCTTTTTGCGAATTTCTCCGTCAGAATCGACATCATATCGTAAAGCTGCTCTATCATATCCGGCGCGGTGTCGAAGTTTTTGAGGCGCGCGACCAGAACGCTGTCGCGCTTTTCCCGCTTTTCGCCCGCCTGTTTTTTCTTTTTTTCTTTTGCGGCTTCTTTCTTTTCGAGTTTTCTTTGCTCCCTTTCGAGCTTCTTTTTCGAATAATCGGATATCTTTATCTTTTTTTGCCTCGCGGGTATCAGTCTGACCTTTACGAATCCGACGGTAACGTATAAGCTGAAATCATTTTCGTATCTTATCCGCACCCCGACGGGCAGAAGACATAATAGAAGCAGAAGAAGCAGAATGCCGCCGATAATATATAACGCGACCATATTACAACGGTTTTAACGTGACCTGCCCGTTTTCGTCAAAGACCTCGAACGGCGGCAGGTCGTGTACGGACGATAATCCGAACACGCGCAGAAAATCCGGCGTTGTTCTGTAAAGCGACGGGCGCCCCGGCGAATCGAGCCTTCCGCAGACCTCGATAAGTCCTTTTTCGAGCAGGGAAGATACGATATACGTGCAGTCCACGCCGCGCACCTGCTCGATAAACGATCTCGTCGTCGGCTGATTGTACGCTATTACCGCAAGCACCTCGAGAGAGGCGCGCGATAAATTGCCGCCGCGGCGTATGCCGAGCGCCTCGCGCACGCAGTCGAGATATTTTTCCGACGTGCAGAGCTGATATTTTCCGTCGAGAAATACGAGCCTTACGCCGCTTTCGCCGTTGTATTTTTCATTCAGAACGCCTATCGCGTCCTCAAAAGCGTCCTTGTCCGCGCCGGTCGTTTCCATCAGCTTTATTATCTCGACCGGATAGCCCGCCGCGAAAAGTATCGCTTCTATGGAGGAGGCAAGCTCTTTAATATTCATCGTCGTCGAAGGAGCCGCCGTCTTCTTCCGGCTCCGGCTCCGTTCCCTCCTGTTGTTTTACGTAGTTTTTATTCAGGGAAATATATATATCGTCGTTTTCATCAGGCTCCGAAACGTTTATGCGGCTGACTTTAAGCAGTTCAAGCACCGCCATGAACGTCGCCACAAGCTCCGAGCGTGAGGTGCAGCCGTCGAACAGCGACTCGAACCTGCATTTGTCGCGCTTTATAACTTTCCGCAGTACGGTAACGACCTTTGCGCCCACGGGTACGATCTTACGCCGTATCATCGGGCGCACCATCTGCGCCTCGCGCTGCAAGACCTCCTCCTTTTCGCGGTTGAGAAGCATACGCGTCATCGCGCGCTGGAGCAAAGCAACGCTGTGCTCGGCTATAAAGCTGTCGTCGGCGGGTATCTCCTCGGTATCCTTTGCAAGCCTGCCGCCGTACGTGCGTACCATCTCGTCAAGCTCGCCCGCGATCTCCTTCGCGTGCTTGTATTCGATAAGAGCGTTTGCAAGCCGCGTCCTCGGGTCCTCGGTCTGTCCGTCCTCCTCCTGCCTCGGCAGGAGCATACGGCTTTTTATGAGCATAAGCTCGGACGCCATAACTATGAATTCACCGGCTATGTCCATATCCATTTCGCGCATCTGATCGAGATATTCCATATACTGATCGAATATAAGCGCTATCGGTATGTCGGTGATGTCGACCTTGTTTTTGTATATCAGAGAGAGGAGCAGGTCGAGCGGTCCTTCGAAAACCTCTATTTTATACGTAGGTTCCATATCAGATCACGCTGAAAATCGGGAGCCGCAGTATAAGCCATATCATACCGTTCGATATCGGACGGCAGACCCAGCCGATTATGCTGATATCGAAGTAATTCAGAATAAGTATCAGCATAAGAAAGCCGATCCTTATGAACTGCTCGTATTTCATAACGCCGAAATAAATGCGGTCGGGCAAAAATCCGAAAAGCACGCGCGAGCCGTCGAGCGGCGGCACCGGTATCAGATTGAAGATCGCCAGCGCCAAATTCATATAGTGGAAAAGGAACAGAAACAGGCTGACGGCTGAGGTGAACGCGTTTTTACTGCCGAGAAACCACTCGAACGGAACGTAAAGCAGAACGCCGATAACGGATAAAATAAGGTTGGATAAGGGACCCGCGGCGGCGGATATCACCATACCGCTTTTCGGATGCTTGAAATTGCGCGTCATTATCGGCACAGGCTTCGCCCAGCCGATACCTACAAGAAGCATTGCGACCGCGCCGAACGGATCGAGGTGCTTGAAGGGGTTGAGCGTAAGTCTGCCCATGTTCTTCGCCGTGTCGTCGCCCAGCTTGTGCGCCGCGTAAGCGTGCGCGCATTCGTGGAAAGAGAGGGAGAAGAGCACGACCGGGATGCTTAAAAGTATCTGTATCAGATAACTCGGGTTTGTAAAATTGCTTAAATTAAATAACATAATATCACCGTTTATAATTCGTTTTTTGTAAGGTCGTCGAACGATTCGCGCCTGACCGCCAGAGTGTCGGCGCCGTCCCTTACCGTTACGATCGGGGGCTTGGGGATCCTGTTGTAATGCGACGCCATGGAGTAGTTGTAAGCGCCTGTGACGAGTACGGCTAAAATATCGCCGCGCTTTGCGCTCTGCATCCTCATCCCCTCGCCTATAAGGTCGCCCGACTCGCAGCAGCGGCCGCCGACGGTGTACTCCTCCGTGCAGGGCAGATTTGCCTTGTTCGCTATAAGCGCCGTATATTTTGAGGAGTAAAGCGCGTACCTCGGGTTGTCCGGCATACCGCCGTCTACGGAAACGTATGTGCGGAAGCCCGGTATCGTCTTGACAGAGCCGACGGTATATACCGTCACGCCTGCGGAGGCGACTATGCTTCTGCCCGGCTCCATGAATATCACCGGCGCTTTCATACCGTTTTCCGCGCAGAACGAATTTATAACGTCCGCGATCTCGCGTATGAACGCGTCGATATCCGGCTCGTCCTGTCCGTCGTAATATCTTACGCCGAAGCCGCCGCCCAGATTTATTATACCCGCCTCATAGCCGTATTTTTCTTTTATCAGACGGCTGAAGCCGAGCATTATTTTCGCCGCGCGGCAAAACGGCTCCGACTCGAATATCTGACTGCCTATGTGGCAGTGATAGCCGCAAAGCTTTACGTTTTTAAGCGTCAGCGCCTCAGATACTATCCTTTCCGCCGCGCCGGTGTCGATCGACGAGCCGAATTTGCTGTCTATCCTGCCGGTGTTCACCGCCGCGAACGTGTGCGGATCGATGCCCGGCGTCAGGCGCAGAAGTACGTTCTGTACCCTGCCGAGACCGCCGGCGATACGGTCCAGCGCGTAAAGCTCCTCCTCGCTGTCAACGACGAAATGACCGATGCCCGCCTTTACGCCGTATTCTATATCCGCGTCCGTCTTGTTGTTCCCGTGAAAGCACGTTTTTTCTATCGGGAAGCCCGCCTTCTGCGCGGTGTAAAGCTCGCCCGGCGAAACAAGGTCTGTCCCCAACCCCTCGTCGGCTATTATCCTGTAAATGCCGACGTATGACAGCGCCTTGCTCGCGAAAAACGGCAAAGAGCCTTCGGGAAAATACTTTTTGAAAGCGGCTTTATATAAACCGCACTTGCGGCGCACCTCTCCCTCGTCGAGGATATAAAGCGGCGTGCCGTATTTACCGGCTACTTTCAGAATATGATGCGATATGTTATATCCGCAGCCGTCGGCGCGTTGTTTTCTCTCGGCGGATACGCCGCCTTTGTCTTTTTACGGCGCCGCGACAAGCGCTTTGTAGCCCGATTCTTTGCCGCCGGATATGACGATCTTGTAAGCGTTTCCGAATTCCGCTCTCAACGAGACCGGATCGATATATCTCGTCAGCTCAACGGGATACACGTTTTCATAATTAGGGTCGATATATTCCGTTATGATCCTGAATTTAAAAGTAAGGTCAACCGTTTCACCGTCACATTCAAGCTGTTCTTTGTCCCAGACGTTTATTATAACGTCGTCCCGCTTTATCATCGACCGGTCGGCGTTCGATACGCCGCCGCTGTATGCGCGGCCGTTTGCGGTGTAGTCGTACACGATAAGACCTATATCCTCGTCAAGCTCGAGCGTTATGTATAAAGCGATCTCATCTTCACCTACAACGTATTCGCCGGGAAACATCCATTTGTATAACGCTGCCGCGACGAATACCGCGCAAGCAGTTATAACAACGGCGGCAGATACCGCGATAATTACTATTGCTTTCTTATTCATTACTGATTAAAGTGAATTGCCTGACGGCGTGAATTGTGCCTTACGGCACGTGAATTGCCTGACGGCGTGAATTGTGCCTTACAGCACATGAATTGCACTTCGTGCGTTTATATACAAACGTTATATATCTGCCGCCACACCTCGTCTTTTCCCGTGCCTTTAAGGGAGGAAAAAGATATGACCGGCGCGGCGCCGACGTCTTTGTCGGAGCAGAGCGACGATACGGCTTTATCAAGCTCCGTTTTGTTGAGCTTGTCCGCTTTCGTTCCCACGACGCAGAAAGGCACGCCGCTTTTGTTCATCCAGTCGAGCATCATCCTGTCGTATTCCGTAAGTCCGACTTTGAGATCGACGAGCTGTAATATCAGAGCGATGTCGGAACAACCCGTAAGATAAGCGTCGACAAGGGAGGAGAAATCCTCTTTTTTTTCATACGACCGCTTCGCGTAGCCGTACCCTGGAAGATCGGCGAAAATTACTTTGCCGTCTATACCGTAAAAATTGACGGTAACGGTCTTGCCGGGAGATGCGCTTACCCTCGCGAGCGCTTTTCTGTTCAGCAGCGTGTTTATAAGCGAGCTTTTTCCGACGTTGGAGCGGCCGGAAAAAACTATCTGCGGCAAACCGCCGCGGGGGAACTGCTCCGGCCTGCCCGCGGAAATCAGAAGCGACGTATTGTTCAAATTCAGCATATCAGTTTTTTGAAGCGAACGCGTTGCCGAAAACGTCGTCCGCGGTCTTGCACGGTATGAATTCAAGCGACGATCTTACAGTCGGGTCTATCTCGCGCAGATCGGATATATTGTCGTACGGTATAAGCACGCGCTTTACGCCCGCGGTGTAAGCCGCCATCGTCTTTTCTTTAAGACCGCCTATCGGCAAAACCCTGCCGCGAAGCGTTATTTCGCCCGTCATCGCCGTGTCGCGCCTTACGGGAGTGCCCGACAGAGCGGAGGCGACTGCCGTCATCATCGTAACGCCGGCGCTCGGTCCGTCCTTCGGCACCGCGCCTTCGGGAACGTGTACGTGTATATCCTTCGTTTTGTAAAAGTCGCCCTGTATCGCCAGCTTGTCGGCGACCGTGCGTATGTACGTTATAGCCGCGTGTGCGGATTCCTTCATCACGTCGCCGAGCGAGCCGGTAAGCTCCAGCTTGCCCGTGCCGTCCGTCACCGCCGCCTCGACCTTTAAAAGATCGCCGCCGACCGACGTGTACGCAAGACCGTTCACACAGCCGACCTCGTCCGTATCGTCTATTTTCTCCGGCGGGAATTTGTGCCCCGGCAGATACGATTCGAGCATTTCCGGCTTTACCGTTACCTTTTTCGCCTTGCCTTCCGCAAGATCGACCGCCGCGCGGCGCATGACCGTGCCGATTATCCTTTCGAGATTCCGCACTCCCGCCTCGCGCGTGTAGCTGTCTATCATTTCATAAAGCGCTTTGTCGTCTATCGCGAACTGCGAGGCTTTCAGACCGTGGCGTTTTCTCTGTTTCGGTATAAGATGCTTTTTCGCTATCGTGAATTTTTCGTTTCTCGTGTACGTTTCAAGCTCTATCACGTCCATCCTGTCGAGCAGGGCGCGCGGTATCGTGTCCGTCGTGTTCGCCGTGCATATGAACATACATTGAGAAAGGTCGACCGGCATTTCCACAAAATGGTCGCGGAAGGTCGAGTTCTGCTCTCCGTCGAGCACTTCAAGCATCGCCGACGCCGGATCGCCGTGCAGATCGCTGCACATTTTGTCTATTTCGTCAAGCAGTATAAGCGGATTCATCGAGCCGGCGGTTATAATCGCGTTTATTATCCTGCCCGGCATCGCGCCGACGTAAGTCTTTCTGTGTCCCCTTATATCCGCCTCGTCGCGTATGCCGCCGAGAGAGGCGCGCACGAATTTGCGTCCCGTCGCCTCCGCGACTGACGAAGCTATCGAAGTCTTGCCCACACCGGGAGGTCCGACGAGGCAGAGTATCGGGCTTTTCGCGCCGGGATTGAGCTGTTTTACCGCCAGAAATTCAAGTATGCGCTTTTTTACGTTCTCCATGCCGCTGTGGTCGCGGTCGAGTATCTTTCTCGCGGCTTCGATATCCGCCTTATCCTTCGTGTATATGCCCCACGGGATATCGAACACCGTGTCGAGATAGTTGCGCAGAACCGAGCTTTCCGCCGAGGTGTACGGCGATTTGGACAGCTTTTTTATCTCCTTCTGCACCTTTTCGCGGTTTTCGCCCTCTATCTTCGACTTTTCGAGCAGGTCGAGATATTCCGCTATCTCCTCGTCCTCCTCGTCAAGCTCCTCCTCTATCGCCTTTATCTGCTCGCGCAGGTAGTAGTCGCGCTGGTTTTTGTCCATCGCTTCCTTTACCTTCGTTCTTATCTTCATTTCCGTCTGCAATATCTCTTTTTCCGCGCCGAGCAGGGAAAGCAGGAGCTTTGCGCGCGCCTCGGGATCGAATTCGGACAAAACGAGCTGTTTGTCGCGCGGCCTTACCAGTATGTTCGCCGCTATGAAATCGCAGAGCTGAGGCAAAGACGTCATGGCGTTCATAAGCAGAAGTATCTGCCGCGACAGCTTGGCGTTGAACTGAGTCGTTTCCTCCGCGGCGTCGCAGAGAGCGCGGCGAAGCGCCTCGTCGTTTTCGGAAACAGCGCCGTCCGGCATTATCTCGCGCGCTATAAGCTGTGCGCGTATCATGCGTCTCGCCATGACGAAAGGACCGGACACCGCGCGGTACCCGCCCTCGAAAAGCACTCTCACCGTGCCGTCCGCGCCTTTGACGGACTGCTTGATCTTCGCAACTGTACCGACGCGGCAGAGATCCTCCTCCGTCGGTCTGTCGGCTGACAGATCGCTCTGATAAACGATGAAAACGAATCCGTCCGACCCGTTCGCGTCGTCAAACGCGTTTTTGCATATATCCCTCGTCAGTTCGAGATTCACCGTAATACCCGGAAACGTGACCGTCCCCCTCACGGGGATGCACGGGATCACCGTGCCGGGCATCGGCTGCATATATTTTTCGTTATAAGACATTTGTTAAGTTAACCTCTTTTTGTATTGATAAAAACCAGTTTACCATACTTTTATAAATATATATAGTGCAAAAATGTTAATTCTGTTCTTTTTTCTCCTTTGCGTATCTTTCGAGCACGCGCACAGCGGGGACCGCGAGAAACGCGATCACGCCGCCTGCAACACAGCCTGTCATTAACGGGTAGTGCGTATATTCGACGAGCTTTAAATATTCGTCGTTCGGCGTGACGAAGAACTGCCCGACGTATTTGCAGAGCAGATAAAGCGGCACGTAAAACGACAGAACACCCAAAGCGTCGGACATAAGCAAACCGTATTCGTGCTTCGTCGTAAGCCATACGAGAACAAACGACAAAGCGGCGGAAAACAGGATCATACCGTAAACGCCGATATGCTGATAAGGCAGTATAAGACAGTCGCAAAGCAGCGCCGCGGCGGAAAACAAAGCCGCCACGAGCGTTTTTTTGCACAGATTGAGCGTAAGGGAATACGCGGCGGCGACGGCGACGCCGAAGCCGAAGCCCACGTATCCGAGCCGTATTATGACCGCCTGCAAAGCGAGGACGGCGGCTGATACGATGATGTATTTAAGAGCTTTTTTCATTATAACGACGCTTCCTCCGCCGCCTGCAAAAGCCTGATATGCGCGAATTCCACGTCGTCCGGGTCGTCGTCGTAATCCGTGAACGACCGCGTAAGTCCCGCGCTTATCGCCTCCGCCTCCGCGGGGTTTTTCTTCTCAACTATCTTCAACAGCTCGTATTCGACAATACCCTCCGCCGTCGCCAGAAGCCTTGTCGAAGGCGTGACGCGGTTGTTTTCCTTATCATAATAGACGATAAAGCCGTCGCCCTTGAAGCGCGCCGAAGGCGACGTTCCGTATAAGCTCGTCTCCGACCAGTAGTTATAGCCCCAGTGCAGAAAGCCCTGTATCTTTCTCTTGTAGCACGCCCAGCTCATAAGTCTGCTGTGAACGTGCGGATGGTCGATGAATTTGTTGAGCCACCACGCCTCCTCGGGGAAACAGCAGGAATATACCCATAATTCCTTGCCCTCCGCCCTCATTCTGTCATAGTAGTCCGCGCCCGGCTCGTATACGTTTATGCGCGGTATATACGTGTCTATGTGACCCTGCAAGCCGAGTCCCGACGGATGCTCGTCAAGCGGCTCGCCGCACTTTACGCCCGGCGCCGCCCTGCGGCAGATCTCTCTCGCCCATATCCAGCAGTCCGTGTAATGCGGCTCGTCCTGAAGTCTGAACTGAAGCATACCGAGGATGCCTTTTTTCTCGAAAAACTTATAAATACCGTTGAAATAGGCGTAAAGCCACGCTTCCGCCTCGGGCGTTTTGTATCTGACGTTTATGACTTTGCCGTCGTAATCTATCATCGGAAGCACGTCGCCGTTTACGCTCGCTATTATCGAGCGCACGGCGAAACGCTTGACCGGCACGTTTTTCATCATAAAGTCGACGTATTTTTCGACGAACGTGAAATCAAGCTCCCATTCCGTCTCCGATACGCGCCTGCTGTTCGCGTCCGTCAGAAACGGTATGACGATTATATCTATACTGTTGTTCCGTATCATTGTAAGCGATTCGGCGTACGACATAAGGAATTTGTCGCGCGCCTCGCCGTATCTTTCGCCCGCCGCCTGAGTGTACGGGTCGAGGAAATATTCAAGGCAGAATTCCGCCTTGTCCGCGTCAGGCACGGTAACGCCGTAAACTCTGACGGAGCAGGGGAACGTAAATTCGCCCGCGGTCGTAGACACAACAGCGTCGAACGTGCAGAGCCCGGACAAAGCCTCGGCTTTGACGTCGGCGACCACCCATATGCTCTGCGAGCATTCCGCCTTCACATCGCACGTTTTCGCGTCGGACAGTATATCGGGATACTCGCCGTCGTTATACTTTATAAAGTCCTGATAATAATAACGCACGTCGCCCTCGTTTAAAATAAACGGAGCGGAAAAGTTTTTAAACGATACTGAGTTTATCGTAAAATCCGCGTGATCGCGCAGGACGAGCTGACCCGTGCAAGGCGCGTTTTTGGCGCCGTGAAGACAAAGGCGGTTTGTATCGTTCATTTTTTCGCGCGTGTTTTTGAAAACGTCGTACGCGCTGTTTCTCGTGTAAATATACATACTATCACCTCACAGAATAAAGTGCATCATCCGCAGAACTTCTTTATACGAATCGTGCTCGAATAAAAGCGTTTTTCCGTCAAGGCGCACCACGCCGGGATAGCAAGCGTATCTCGTACAGTTGTTCACGTCGTTGTACGATATCTCGACCGAGAAATGCTCCGGCAGAGCGAGCGTGCAGGCGGTTTTGAAATCCGAGGAAAGCGCCTCTCTCGTCCTGCGCGATATCTCCGAGCAGACCTTGTCCGGATGCTCCGATATGCAGGCGGAGCCGAAGCCGCGCTTCGAGGCGACTGTCGTTATCCCCGGTATAAGCTCCTTCGCCGATTCGCAGAGCGCCGCGTCGCCGGACAGGAACACGACCGGTATGCCGTACATCGCGGCGGTATAGGAGTTTATCATGAATTCGGAGGCGTATTTTCCGTTTATCTTCACGCTGTAAACGCTCGTCGTCATCGTATGCGACAGAGAGTTGCCCTCGCTCATCGCGGCGGAATGATAGCCCGTAAACGCCACCGCGTCGAATTTATCCGTGTCTATGCCGCTCATCATGCAGTTTATGTCCCTCGCCCATCCGCGAACGAGCGTCGCCGAGGAATGGAGCTTGTCCGGCAGGATGTTTCTTGCGCTGTCGTGCGCGTCCTTTACGAGTATGTCCCAGCCGAGATTGGACGCCGCGGCGCAGACCGCCGAGACCTCCTTCGTCATCTGCTCCGCAAAATAGCCGTACCTCGGATGACCGTATTCTGTCTCGTCCCAGCAGGTGATCCCCGCGGTCCCCTCGATGTCGGCGGAAATAAATAATTTCATTGTTGTATACCCCCTGATATGATCGTTTTTCTTTATTATAATATATTTTTGCGCGGATGTCAATATTTAAAATAAAAGAATAAATGAATATCAAAGCCGTATCGCCCGCTGAATTTCCATATTTTTTCAAAAATCTCTTGCATTTGACAAAAAAATATGATATAATATATAAGTAAAAATGTTTTTTTCGGGGTATATATATGAAAAAAACGCTTTGCCTGCTCCTTTGCGCCGCCGCGGTGCTTGTCTGCTCCTGTAATACTCAGCCGTCGGAAGAAACGACTTTTGAAAGTGAAACGGTAACGGAGACGGAAACGGAGACGTTGACCGAAACAGAAACCGAAACTGAGACTGAAACCGAGACGGAGATAATACCCGACGGGACGGACCCCACCGATATAGGTATATGGTACAGTACGTGGTACGCGTACACCGAGCCGGGCTCGGACAGCAACAGATATGACACGTGGAACGCGTGGAACATAGATTTTACGCCGCTTTTGCCGGACGGGACTTTCGGTTATTACGATTCCGCAGATGAAAATATAATACGCTTCCACCTCGAAATGCTGTCGGAGGCGCAGATTGATTTCATCATAATGGACCAGACGAACAATATCGACGTCGACGGCGGTTATATAAACGAGCGCTCGCTCGCCGTTGCACGGTATATAAAAAAGTATAACGATTCGGGCGCGCGTCCGGTGCGGTACTGCTCGGCTGTCGGCGGAATACAGTGGTCGGCTGACGCGAAAACCATAGAGGATGAAGCGGAAAAGCTGTGGAAACGGTACTGCGAGCAGGACTATGGCGGCGAGCAATACCATTATTACCTTGACGGCAAGCCGCTTCTGATAGTCTACGGCGACGGCGCGGAGGAGAAATGGGAAAAATACGAGGGCGATAAAACCTACGCCGGGAAATTCACCATAAGATGGGCGGACAACAACAGCAGAGCCGGATATTTCGGGTGGGCGTATGACAAAGGTCCCGTGTGGGACGGCGGCGTGACCGTGGTAATGCCCGGCTGGCACAACCGCGCGGGTCATACTCCCGTCAACCGCAAATACGGGCAGACGTATAAAAAATTCTGGCAGACGGTGCTCGACGCGGAATACCGCCCCGAAATAATCATAATCAATTCGTTTAACGAATACGCGGAGCGCACGGCGGTTTTCCCCGCCAAATCTTCCGATAAAACGGAAAACGGAGATAAATGGTATAAGGACAAAAATAAAACGGAAGACCCGTATATGTACTGGGAAATGACGGTTTCGTACATTAAACAGTTTAAAGAAATGAGAAAACCGTTATACGAAAAACAAGGGTAAAATGAAGAAAAAATATATTGAACAGGGGTATATATCGGGCACTCACGGCGTCCGCGGCGAGATAAAAATGCAGGTGTGGTGCGACGGTATTTCCGGATTTTTGAAGATAAAAACGCTTTATCTTGATGAAAACGGCGTAAAATCATATAAGGTATCGTCCTCCCGCGGCAGTAAATCGGCCGCCGTCGTGAAGCTTGAAGGAGTGGATACGGTCGAGGACGCGGCGAAGCTCAAGGGCAGGACCGTATACGTCGACAGAAACGAGCTCGATATCCCGGAGGACAGGATACTCGTCTGCGACCTTATCGGTCTGCCGGTGAAGGACGCCGACAGCGGCAAAGTCTACGGCACGCTTTCGTCTGTCGAGGAATATCCCGCCTCCGATATCTATATGGTACAGACGGAGAGCGGCGTTGTTCAGGTGCCGGACGTGCCGCAGTTCATAAAGCGGCTGACGGACGAGGCGATATATATCACGCCCGTCAAGGGGATGTTTGAATGAATTTTCATATAATGACGCTTTTTCCCGCGCTTGTCGGTACGGTCCTGTCCGAAAGCGTGATAGGGCGCGCGCAGACCGCGGGAGTAATAAGCGTAAAGACTTACGATATACGCGACTACGCGAACAACAAGCACAACAAGGTGGACGACACGCCTTACGGAGGCGGCATGGGTATGTTAATGGCGGCTCCGCCCGTCTGCGACTGTCACGCCGCGGTCTGCGCGGGAATACCGGAGGACGCGAAAAAATACACGGTGTATATGAGCCCCAAGGGGAAGATACTGAATCACGACACCGCAAAGCGTTTATCGCGGTACGACGATTTGATAATTCTCTGCGGTCATTACGAGGGCATAGACGAGAGGGCGATAGAGGAGGTCGTCGACGAACAGATATCGATAGGCGACTACGTGCTTACCGGAGGAGAGCTGCCGGCGTGCATCCTCGTCGACTGCGTGGCGAGGCTCGTGCCGGGCGTTCTGGCGGACAGCGCGTGCTACGAGGACGAGAGCATAGCCTCGGGACTGCTCGAATATCCGCAGTATACGAGACCTTACGAATACAAAGGCAAAAAGGTGCCGGATATACTTTTGTCCGGTCATCACGAAAACATAGCTAAATGGAGATACGAGCAGGCTTTGAAGCTGACGGAGGAAAACCGTCCCGACCTGCTTGAAAAGGAAGAGAACGGAGAGTAAAAAATGGCGCGTTCGGGAAGAAACGGCATAAGACACAGCGCGATAATACGCGCTTTGTCGCGTTTCTCCGACAAGTGCGCGGAAAAGGCGTCTAACAGCTTTTTCGCGCGTATCCTCTGCGGTTATTTCTCGCTTGAAAAGACGGCGAAGGAGTCGTTTTTCGCAAGCCTTTTCTCACGGCGCGGCGCGGTATCCGAAGCGCTGAACGGCGTAAGAGACGGCGTGTGCGACGTTTTTACGAACAACCCGTTCAAAAAGAAATTCACCTCGTTTCTTATCGATCTGCTTTATATACGCACGCGCGATATCGGCATATATCTTTTCGCCGCGGGCTTGTATTCCATAATCGAATATTTCATTATAAAATACGCCGTCCGCAGCTTCGAGCTCGATATTTCGGTGCTGATCGGCGGCGCCTTCTGCGCCGTCCTGTCGCTTCTGTTCTTCTCCGGCAGGTCGCTCGCCTCGACGTTCAATAAAAACCGTCTGCATTCGTTCGTCGTGTTCGATCTTATCGGCGCGGACAGAAAGCGGCTCGTCCCGGGCGAGGTACGTATCAGAAACGCCGCCGTTGCGCTTCTGCTCGGTATGGTCACGGGCGTTTTATCGTTCTTAATGCCGCCGCACAGGGTCGTTTTGTGCATTATCTGCATATCGGTCTTATGCGTCGTGTTCTTCACGCCGGAATCCGGCGCGGTGCTTATACTCACGCTCATACCGTTTCTGCCGCTCGGTCAGCTCCTGATACTCTGCGGCGTTACCTGCGTTTCGTATCTGTTCAAGGTGATACGCAAAAAGAGGGAGCTTCGCATAGGTCCGCTTGACGCCGCCGTGATCCTGCTCGCCGTGCTCACGCTTTTCGGCAAGCTGATAACGGTAAGCAGAAGCGGCACGGATTCGCTTTATCTTATCGGTATCTCCGCGTATTTCATCTGCCGCAACCTGCTCTGCAAGCGCGAGTGGCTCGACAGGGCTCTTCACGCCGCGGCGACGTCGTCGGCGGTCGTCGGCTGGTTCGGACTTTTATTCTATTTCTGCGGCACTCCCGCACAGATGCTCGCCGCGCGTTCGCTTCTGGCGGGCGCAGGAGGAGAGATGTCCGTATTCTTCGGCTCCTCGTCCGTGTTCGCGTGCTATCTTATACTGACCGCACCGCTTTTGCTTTATTTCGCGCTCGGCAGGGGCAAAAAAAGAGCCGCGTATTTGTTGAGCTTCGCGGCGTCGCTTACCGCGCTTCTGTTAACGGGCAGGCTTTACGCCGTGTTTGCGTTTATTATAGCCGTCACCGCGGTTTTGATGATATGCAGCAGACGGACGCTCGTTTTCGCGGTCCCGGCGCTGCCCACCGCGGTGCTCGCCGCAGTGTTCTTACCCGAAAAGCTGTATCTTTCGGCTTATGAAAAGCTGTGTACCGAAAACGCGATAATACAAAACGTATGGAGCGGCGTGGGACGTATGATATCAGCCTCGCCTCTCGGCGGCTACGGCATCGGCTCGTTCGGCACGGTATATCCGGCTTTCGCCTCCGCAGGCTACGGCTCGGCGGGCGGCGCGAAAAGCGTGTATTTACAGCTGTTTTCGGAGGGCGGCGTTATGCTTGCCGTCGTTTTCACCGCGTGCCTTTTGCTGTTCTTCTCGTTCTGTCTGTCAGCCGCGGTAAAATGCGGCAGAACCGACGTAAAGCGCGGTATATTCGCGCCTCTGACGGCGGTTTTGTGCGCTTCGCTTTACGGGCTGACCGAGAATATCTTTTCGTCCGAGATCATACTCATCCTGACGTTTGCGATAATGGGCTGCGGCGCCGCCTCGGCTGAGATGTACCGCCGCGACCACGAGTATGAAATGACGGTAATGAGCTGGCAGGAGGTGTGATATGAAGCGGGGAAGGACAGGTTTCAACATTATCGACCTTTTGATCGTGCTGTTTTTCGCGCTCGTCGCCGCGCTTCTGATAATCTTCACGGCGCCTGTCGGCAAAACGGTAAGGATCAGCTACACGATAGCCGTATCGGAGGGCGATACGGAAACGCTTGAAATAAACGATACGCTCATAAATCTGCCGGGCGGCTGTCTCGGCACCGTGACCGGCAAGGGAAAGGGCTACGTCGAGGTGGAAACCGACGCGACGTACCGCGCGGGCGTATGGTACAGCGGCGCCGCGGCGCTTAAGGACGGGCGCGAATACGAGTTCTGCTCCGGCACGGACAGGTTCCGCGGCGAGCTTCACAGGATAACGGAGAACTGAGATGAAAAAAAGAGGTCTTAACGCGGTCGACGTACTGCTTATCATAATAATCCTGGCGTGCGCCGCGGGCATAGCCCTGCGCGCCTTCGGTCTGCCGTACGCAAAATCGGACGAGCCCAAAGAATACCGAGTATCGTTTTACGCGCCGCTTACCGCGGAGGAGGCGGAGGCGGTCAACGCCGGTCTGAAATTCAAGGATGAAAAAGGTACGGAGGGCGTGCTTTCGGAGGGCTACTGGATAAAAACCGAGGACGGAAAAACCGTCCTTTACGGCGAGCTTATAATCACCGGCAGACTGAACGAAAGCGGCTTTGAATGCGGCGCGGCGAGGTATTACAAAAACGACAGAGTCGCGTTTACGGGAAAAGCGCTGACACTTGACGCGACAATTACCGATTTTATCGAAAAATAGGCAAAAAAACAGCGTTTTATGTAGAAAAAATATATAACGACAGCGTTTATTTGACAAAAAATTATGCATTATTACCATTGATTTTATCGCCGGAGTTTGTTATAATTCATATAATAACAAAGGTATTTCCCGATAGGAGTAAGATAATGATTTCTCGCAACGTAACCGTAAGAATTCCGGTAGGACTTCATGCCCGTCCCGCAACGTTCTTTATCCAGAAAGCAAATTCCTTCAAAAGCTCTATATGGGTGGAAAAGGGCGACAGACGAGTCAACGCAAAAAGCCTTCTGGGCGTGCTTTCTCTCGGTATAACCAAGGATACGGAGATAACGCTCATAGCAGACGGCGCGGACGAGATCGACGCGCTCAACAGCCTTGAGGAGCTTATTGAAACAGGTCTTTCCGACTGAAAAGACGTGAATAAAAGAGCAGAGCGGATATGATACCCGTCGTCAGCTGACGGGGTATTTCATCCGCTTTTTTGTCGGTATGAACGAAAGAAAAGAATATCTGAGAAAAAAAGCGCTCCGTCTGCCGCTTACGCCCGGAGTTTATATAATGAAAAACAGCCGGGGAGAGGTCATCTACGTCGGCAAATCCGCGTCGCTCAAAAACCGCGTTTCGCAGTATTTTTCCGATTCGGCGAAAAACGCCAAGACCGCGATGATGGTATCGAACGTTTACGATTTCGATTATATCCTCTGCGATACGGAGACGGAGGCGCTCGCGCTCGAAAACAGCAAAATAAAGCAGTTTACGCCGAGATACAACATAAAGCTCAAGGACGATAAAACGTACCCTTATATAAAGATAACAAAAGAGGAGTACCCGAGGCTTATAATGACGCGCAGGCGCGTGTCGGACGGCGGCGCGTATTTCGGACCTTATACGAATTCCGCGACGTGCCGCAATATAATCCGCTCCGTAAGCCAGGCGGCGACGCTGCCGGTCTGCGGCAAGACGTTTCCGAAGGACACAGGCAAAAGCAGACCGTGCATATACCACCAGATAGGCAGATGCGCAGCGCCGTGCGCCGGGTACGTCACACGGGAAGAATACAACGAGCTTGTAAAAAGCGCGGAAAGCATTTTAAAGGGTGATATATCCGCGGAGAAAAGCCGGCTTACAGAAATAATGAACAAAGCGTCGGACGAGCTGAATTTCGAGCTCGCCGCCTCCTGCCGCGACAGAATAAACGCGCTCACCGCGCTTTACAGCAAACAAAAGGTAGTGTCGTCGCCGGACACTTATACTGACGCGATAGGCATATACTGCGAGGACGATATGACGGTTATATCCTTCTTCTTCATCCGCGCGGGTATGATATCGGATACCGAGGTGCATGAATTCGTCGGCGGTCACATAGGCGCGGAGGAGCTTTCGTCCTTTATCGCGTCGGTCTACGGCGTAAGAGAGCCGCCCAAGGAGATACTCGTCTCCGACGAGCTTCCCGTGGAGGAAGCGGCGGCGTTATCCGCACTTTTGTCTGAGCAGACGGGGCGCAGGGTCGAGGTCAGGTCGACTCAGAGAGGGCAGGGCAGAGCGCTCTGCGCCATGGCTAAGGAGAACGCGCAGTACCGTGCGAAAATGATAAAGGAAACGACGGGAAAGGAAACGACGGGAAAGGAAACGGCGCTGCTCGCAAAGCTGGCGCAGACGCTCAGGCTCGAGGTAGTGCCGGACAGGATAGAGGCGTACGATATTTCAAACTTCGGAAACGACAATATAACCGCCGGTATGATAGTGCTCGAGGGCACGTCCTTCAAAAAAGCCGACTACCGCGTTTTCAACATAAAGGAAACGGAGTACGAGGACGATTACGCCTCAATGCGCGAGGCGCTTACAAGACGTATCAGAAACACGACGGTCAAAAAATCGACGGCTTATCCCGTCCTGCCGGATCTCATTCTGCTCGACGGCGGCAAGACCCACGTCGCCGCGGTGCGCTCCGTGCTTGACGCGGAGGGCGTCGATATACCCGTTTTCGGCATGGTAAAGGACGATTTCCATAAAACGCGCGCCTTGTGCGACGATGAAAACGAAATAGATATAAGCCGCGACAGACAGCTTTATATGTTCATATACCGCGTGCAGGAGGAGGTACACCGCTTTTCCATAACGCAGATGTCGAACGCCAAACGCAAAACGATGAAGACCTCGTCGCTTGAAAAAATAAAAGGCATAGGTCCGGCAAAGGCGAAAATGCTTCTTACACGGCTCGGCTCGCTTTCCGCCATTAAATCGGCGAGTACGGAAGAGCTTATGAAAGTACCCGGAATTACCGAAAAAACAGCGGAGAATATAGTTGAGTATTTCAAAAAATAAACGGATATGAAAAAAAGCAGTAATAAAAAGAAAAAGATTATAATTCTGATTGTAACAATTGTCTTATCAGTATCCTTGCTGATTTTACTGATTAACAGAAAAGCGTTGTTTGGTCTGCCGGATAATTCGGATATTATCATATTTAATATCCTATCCGGGATTATCGGTATAGCTTGTATATTCGCCGCGGTTATATCAGCGGTCAGACTGTTCGGTTATATTGAAAAAACACCGAAAAAAAAGAAAACATATGGCGTTACCGTGTTTTCTTTTAATGAAATAATCAAAATAGTTGAAAAAAGCGATATTGTGGAGATAGTGGCGGGATCGGATGATACAACCGTAACTTTTGGCACTGCGTCAGAGAGTAAAGCGGATTCAAAATTATACAATAAGCAATTCTATATAAATAATACGTTTTATTCTGAAATTACGGACTTCAAAAATGAATTGAAAAAATACTGCAAAAATGAAGAATTTCAAGTAGTATGCATTGATGATGCTGACCCGAAATATTATAAAATCGGAGATAATAAATGAATATTATAACGGGTACCGCGAGAGGTACAAAGCTCAGAACACTTGAAGGAGAGGCGACGCGCCCGACGCTTCAGCGCGCGAAAGAAGTGATATTTTCCGCGATACAGTTCGATATAGAGGGCAGGGTCGTGCTCGACCTTTTCGCCGGAAGCGGACAAATGGGACTTGAAGCGCTGTCGCGCGGAGCGGAGAAGGCTGTTAAACGCATTTATATAAAAACTGCCGCATAGTAAACGCGGATTATGCGGAATATCTGCTTACGGCAAAGCGCAGCGGACTTAAATTCGATATCGTTTTCGTCGATCCGCCGTACGGTGCGGGACTTCTTGCGCCTGCGCTCAAAGCGTTATACGTAAACGGACTTCTGAGAGAAGGAGCGACCGTCGCCGCGGAATGGGATAAGGATTCGCTTTTCGATGAAGAGCCGTATCTGTCCGAAATGTACGATTTAATGAAATTATATAAATCCGGAAGGATATATTTTTATAAGCTGCAGCCGAAATTCAAGGAGGAATGAAATGAAAAGAGCGTTGATACCCGGCAGCTTCGACCCCGTGACGGTCGGTCACGAGGATATCATAGCGCGCGCCGCCGCGCTGTTTGACGAGGTCATAGTCTGCGCTTTCGTCAATACCGAAAAAAGCTATATGTTTTCCGAGGAGGACAGGCTCGAATTTCTGCTTGCGGTAGCCGGGGAGTTCGACAACGTCTCCGCCGATCTGTCGCATTCGCTCGTCACCGCGTACGCGGAGGAAAACGATTGCGGGATAATAATAAAAGGCGCGAGAAGCGGGCTGGATTTTGAAAACGAATACAATCAGGCGATGATAAACCGCGAGCTCAACGCGGATATAGAAACGCTTATACTCCCCGCTTCGCCCGAGCTTTCGTTCGTATCGTCCACGATGGTGCGCGAAATGATACGCTACGGGGTCGACTGCTCGCAGTACGTTCCCAAAGCGATAAGGGACAGGATCTGATATGGCTGTGCTTGTTGCTTTCGGAGAGATAATGCTCCGCCTGTCGCCCGCGTACGGCGAAAGGCTCTTTCAGTCCGATACGCTCAAAACCTGCTTCGGCGGCAGCGAGGCGAACGTCGCCGTTTTGTGCTCGCGCCTCGGTATAAATGCAAAATACGTCACAAAGCTGCCTGATAACGCGCCCGGAGACGCTGTTCTGTCGGAGCTTGCAAAGCACCGCGTCGATACGTCGGACGTTATCCGCGGCGGCGGGAGGCTCGGCGCGTATTACTATGAAAAAGGCGCGGGAAGCCGTCCGGCGCTCTGCGTTTACGACCGCGCGTATTCCGCGTTCTC
>CACZVC010000022.1 GCA_902784545.1 uncultured Ruminococcus sp.
GGCGCGTATCGGCGAGGATCTGTTCGATTATCTGCTCGCCCCCGAGATAACCGACGTGCCGGAGGAAGACGACAGTCTGAAAAACAGCATACTTACAAACAGCAACTGAACGATTCTTAAAACACGATAAAACGACAAAACGCCGGCTGTCCGATCGGACAGCCGGCATTATTGATTCATTTATTCGGAGCCGGACGGTTATTACTGCTCGGCTTCCTTTGCTGCCTGCGCTTCCTTGATTATTTTTTCGGCGTTGGCGGCGGGAACTTCCTCATAGCGCACGAATTCTATCGTGTACTTGCCTCTGCCCTGCGTCATGGCGCGGAGGACTGTCGGATAATCGGCTACCTCGGAGAACGGGATCTCGGCCTCGACGGTCTGATAACCCTTCTTGACCGCGTCGTTTATACCCATTACTCTGCCGCGCTTCTTTGTTATGGTACCCATAACGTCGCCTATATAATCGCCGGGAACGGTGACCTTCATATCGCCTATCGGCTCGAGTATGATAGGACCGGCTTTTACCATACCGTCCTTATAAGCAAGCCTTGCGGCGAGCTTGAACGACATTTCGGACGAGTCGACGTCGTGATACGAGCCGTCGTACAGGTCGGCTTTGAGACCTACCATCGGGAAGCCGGCGAGAACGCCCTCCTGCATGGCTTCCTCAAGTCCCTTGATAACCGCGGGATGGAAGTTCTTCGGAACGGAGCCGCCCACGCATGATTCGGTGAATTCAAGTCCGTTTTCGCCCGGAGCGAATCTGATCTTGACGTCGCCGTACTGACCGTGACCGCCGGACTGTTTCTTATGCTTGCCCTGTACGTCGGAGCGGCCTCTGATAGCCTCTTTATAAGCTATCTTCGGAGCGGACGTCTCGACGGACACGCCGTATCTCGTTTTCAGCTTGGAAAGCGTTACGTCGGCGTGGATATCGCCCGACGCGGTGAGAACGAACTGCTTTGTATCGGGGTTGTTCTCAAAACGGAGCGTGAGGTCCTCCTCACAGAGCTTCTGGATGCCCTGCGAGATCTTTTCCTCGTCGCCTCTCGCCTTCGGAGCGAGCGCTATTCTCATATTCGGGGCGTCGGAGGTTATCTTTGCGTAAGGCAGGGCGTTATTGTCGGCGGAGAACGTGTCGTTGGTGTTTACGTTCGCCAGCTTTGTGGTAACGCCGATATCGCCGAACGCAAGCTCGTCCACCTCTTTCATATCCTTACCGCAAACGGTGTAGATATGGGCGAATTTTTCGCTTGTGCCTTTTTCGTTGCATTTGAGCGCGGTATCCTTTTTGAGCGAGCCGGACATAACGCGGAAGAACGACATCTTTCCGACGAACGGGTCGGCGATCGTCTTGAATACGAATATCGAAGTCGGAGCGTCGGGCGAAAGCGTTACGGGCTTGAGAGCCTCGCCGTCCTCGACCTTGTCCTTATTCGCCACCTCGGGCGACGGGAAGTAGTCCGCTATGTGGTCGAGCAGAACGTCGACGCACCACATATTCGTGGCGGAGCCGCAGATAACGGGAACTATATCTCCGCTGTTGAAGCCGATATGTATCGCCTCGACAGCCTCTTCTCTTGTTACCTCTTCCTCCATGAGCACCTTTTCCATAAGCTCCTCGCTTGTGACGGCTATGGATTCAAGCAGCTCGGATCTGTACTTGTTGGCGGTGTCCATAAAGCCGGCGGGTATCTCAGCCTCGACGTGCTTGCCGTCCTTATAGACGTACTCGCGCATATCTATAAGATCGAGGAAGCCGACGACCTTGTCGCCCTCAGTCATCGGGATGACGACGGGGCAGACTGTGGGACCGAATTTCTCGCGCAGATCGTCGAACATACGCTCGAATTTCGCTTCCGGATCGTCAAAGCGGTTGATGAAAAACGCCTTCGGGATGCCGCGCTCTATCGCGCGCTCCCATGAAAGCTCGGTACCGACGTCCGCGCCGGATCTGCCGTCAACGACTATAACGGCGCTGTCGGCGACGCGCATACCCTCGGCAACTTCACCGTAGAAATCGAGGTACCCGGGGGTGTCGATTATATTGATCTTTGTATTTTTCCAATCAATGGGGGCGATAGCAGCGGAAATGGAAAAGCCGCGCTTGATCTCCTCCTTGTCGTAATCGAGAGTGGTGTTCCCCTCTGTAATTTTGCCGAAACGGGAGATCGCCTTCGTAAGATAGAGCATAGCCTCGGCAAGCGTCGTTTTGCCGTGACCGCTGTGCCCGGCGAGGCATACATTGCGGATAGATTTTGCCATAGTAAACTCCTTATATTTAATTATCTTGTATACACAACATAAATATTATACACTATGCCGTGTTTTTAATCAAGACTTTTTTTAATTTTTCCTTATTTTAATTTGTAAAATTTAATTACTTATTTTTGTGCAAAATACACAACTCAAACCATATTCAGCGTTATATTTGAAAGCCCCAGCTCGTTTGAAAGATACTCCGCGTCAGTCTGATTTGCGGGGTCGTTGTTCGCCGGCGCGCGTTTTACTGTTATCGAGCCGTTAAGCGATGACAGCACAGCCTCGTAGTCGGCTTTCGTGAAGGTGTTGAATCTGTCGAAGGCGTCTCCGTTTTCGTCGTTTATGACGTATGAGGCGAGGCCCGCGCCGCCGTTTGAGCAGTCGAAGCGCACGGCTTTGCCGCCGTAGCTTTCGTCAAAATCCTTCGTATCGTAAATCGAGCGCAGAACGCGCGACACAGAAGCCGACACGCCCTTTACCGCCGACGTAAGAACGGTCGTGGAATCATACCTTCTGTCCACGTCCGAGCAGATGACGAGACCGCGTTTTTCCGCCGCGGCTTCCATAACCGCGGATTCCAGCCTGCCGCCGCAGGCGAATATGACGTCAACGCCGTTTTCGTACATTTCAGCTGCTGACTGTTTGTTTTTGTCGTTGTTTTCAAAATCGCCGGTATAACGGTAAAACACCTCGACTTCGGCGTTAAGCGTCCCCGCGGCGCGATTTACGCCCTGAAGAAAGCCGAAGCCGTAGGAGCGGACGTCCTCGTCAGGCTCGCCGCCGATGAATCCGAGCTTTGTCATTCCGTCGCACACGGCGGCGCAGCCGGCGATAAAGCCCGCCTGCTCGGAGGCGTACGTCAGCGCGGCGGTGTTGTTTTTGATATCGTCGACCCGGGTATCGTCCGGGTGAGGCTTGCCGTCGACGATGATGAACTTGACGTCCGGATATTCGCGCTGTACCGTAAATACAGCCGTTTCAAAGCATTTGCCGGGTGCGACTATCACTCTCGCCCCGTCGCCCGCCGCGGCGCGCAGCTGCGAAACGAGCGCGTCATGCGTCTGAGCCGAGGGGATGAAATAACGGCAGTCGAGGTCTCTTTCTATCGCAAATTCCGTCATCGCCTCCCAGCAGCTCTGATTGTAGCCGCGGTCGTTTATACCGCCGGAATCGGTGACGAGGACAAGCTCGTAACCGCCGCGGGAACAGCCGGAGAGCAGCTGCAAAAGCGGCAGAAGAATAGAAAACAGCAAAACAAGGCAAACGGTTTTTTTCATTCCTTCTCCTCCCTGCCGCGCTTTTTTCCGCGCGACGACGCTCTTATAAGCGCGCAGACGAGAATGAACAGCGCAAGCGGTATAAGGCAGATGAAAATGCCCGAAATATACGCCGTGCCGGTGAGATACTTTGCAAAGAACGTCGGAAAGACCGCGGACAAGGTCAGGTATTCGACCGTGATTATCGTTGAAATTATGTAGACGTTCGTCATACCGTCGAAGAATCCCGTGTTCCACCTCATAAGCTCGAAACAGCCTGCGAGCTGTATCAGTATAAGCGAGGTGAAGCAGACGCTTGAAGCGGACTGCGCGTCAAAGCCGAACAGGCCGGTGACGACCGACGCGCCGAGCGCGAGACCGCCGCAGAAAACGCCTGCCAAGACCGATCTGACAGCCGCCGCGGCTTTGTTTTTCGCGGCGCTTTTAAGAAGATCCGCCTCGCGCGAGAGCCGCCTGTTGTCGGCGGTGCACATACAGATCACCGCCAGAAGGTCGACGAAAACTCCGGAAAATATCATCTGCACGCTGTTCAGCCCCGGAAGTCCCGCGAATATCGAGACGAGCGCTATGAGAAGGCGCGCGGAGTTCGACGCGATTATATAGCATAGTATGTTTCTTATGTTGTTTGCGACCTTGCGCGCGGTAAGGATCGCGTCGTACGCGGCGTTTATGCCGCCGCTTCCGTTTTTGCCGGCGGGGAGTATAACCACGTCGGCGGCGCGTTTCAGCGCCTCGCTTCCGTCGCTGCTGTACGACGCCGCTTTTATCTCCGTGCCGTCCCTGCCCTTTTTACGCGCGAGCGTAAGGTTTGCGGCAAAGCCCACGGTATCCGTACCGTTCATAAGCGAAACGTCGTATAAATGCTGACCGATAACGCCTATATGCTCTCCCGCGGCTAAATAAGAGTCGGCGACGTATCTCTTCTGTCTGTTGCTCAGACCTCTGAAAAGACGGTACGACATCATTTTAAGGTCGATTATATTGATATTCGACGATACGAATTCGGGAGCCGAAAGCATCTGCCCCTCGTCGCGGCAGACGCCTATCTGCTTCGCCAGATGTACGCTCTGCGCGGTCATATCGTCGCAGAACATAACGGTTTTCACGCCTATTTCGTCAAGCGCGGACACGGTCTCCGCGCATTCCGCCGAAAACGGCTCGCGCATTACTATAAAGCCCTCGAAGCAAAGCCCGTCCTCGGAATAGGACGCCAGCTGCAAACTGTTGTATTTAGACGGCTTTGTGGCGACCGCCGTCACGCGGAACGCCATATTTTCGTATTCGTCGGCTTTTTTCAAAAGGTCCGACAAGCCGTCCTGCGAAAGCGGAACGGGCGCGCCGTTTGAAATGCGGTGCGTGCATCTGTTTACTATCTGCGTCGCTGAGCCGCGCAGACAGATCATATATCTTTCCTTATGCTCCACAAGCGCCGCGTCGAACAGATGCTCTCCGTCGCTTTGCAGATAATCTATCGGGAGCATGCTTTTTTCTATCTCTTCAAAGCTGTAGCCTAAATCCGAGGCTAACTTTGTCAGAGCGTCCTGCTCCTGCGTCGGCGCCGTCTGGCGCTTCGCGTGATTTTCGCGGCCGCCGAACGTGGAGAGCGCTATATAGACCGTTCTGCGGAGCTTGTCCCTGTTCTCCTCCGTAAGCTCAAGCTCTCTGTCGTTCGTAAATATCTTTTCCGCGGCTATCCTGCGCTCGCAGATGCCGCCGCTTTTAGGTACCATTATGCAGTTGAGTCCGCGCAGACGGTTTATCGCGGAGAGATTTTTTATAACCGCCCCGGTATTGAAATCGTCGTTTTTATCGTGCGCGGGCGCTATGCCGTATGACGCCGCGGCGTACGCGAAGGCGCATAAAAGCTCGCAGTAAGACGACGCCGCGACTGAAAGCAAAAGCAGAAACGTGGTAAAAATATTGTCCTCGCCGCCCTTTATGTATGAAAGCGCGGTCATCGCGAAAAGCACGACGCTGCATATAAGCGCGTATATGCGCGACAGCTTTGCTACCGAGGTGAAAATTTCAAGCGCGGAGCCGCCCGTGGCTTTCGCTTTAATGCCGCGCCTTACCGGGAGCGTATGAGAGCCGGTGTCGCAGGCTATCATACGGCAGGAGCCCGATGAAACGGCGGATCGCGCGAACACCATGCTTTTCTGCTCCGCGGGATCGAGTCCGTTCAGCTTCTGACTGAAATCCGGGTCCTTGTCTCCGTCGCCGCCCGAAATATTCCTTTCAAGCACGCGGAGCCCCTGCGCGGAGACGAGCCTGCCGTCGCACGGGACGAGATCGCCCTCGGACAGATATATAAGGTCGCCCTGAACAATACCCGTCTGATTTATGCGGTACAGCTTGCCGCCCCTTTTTACCTTGACCTCGGGTACCGAATAATCGTTCAGCCGCGCGGTAAAACGCCTTGCGGCAAAGAACATCACAAGCACAGCCGCGTAGCCTGACACCGTTAGTATAACTCCGAATATCGCGGACTTGTCGCCGAGAAGAAACGACGACAAAACAAGGCAGATGATAAGCAGGACCGACAAAACCGAAAACGCTGTTTTCGGCGCGTTATCCTTTTCCGACGCGTCGGCGGGAAAAACGTCGTTTTTCCCCTGCTTTTGCTTTTTTGCGCGTACCGCCTCGTCGGTCAGACCTTCGGCGGCGTCTGTTCCGAGCTTTCTGCAAAGCGTGTCGAGGTCGAACCTGTACCAGTCCGTCTCGTTGACGTAATTCGCGCGAAGCTCATATTGCGTGATGTTTTTCAATCGGTCTTCCTTTCGTTATTTTACGACTATATCTCCGTTTTCAACGTCGGCGGAAAGCGTTTTTACCTCGCCGCCGCGGTTGTCTATAAGAAGCTCGGCTATTTTATCCTCAATATTGGCTTCGATAAAACGCCTCATATTTCTCGCGCCGAACTTTTTGCTGTACGACTTGTCGATTATATGCTCGCACAAAGCGTCGGTATAGGTAAACTCTATTCCGCGCTCCGCCATTACGCTCTTTACGTCGCCGAGCATCACACGGACGATACCGCGGAAATCCTGCCGCGAAAGCGAATTGAACGTTATAACGGCGTCTATCCTGTTTATGAATTCGGGTCTTAAAAATTCCGATAACGCCTTTTCCGTTTTCGTTTCAACGCCCGCCGAGCCGAAGCCCGCCTGCGCAGTCGTGTTGGTGGAGCCGGCGTTCGTCGTCATGACAATTACCGTGTTTTCAAAATTGACCTCTCTGCCCTGCGCGTCGGTTATGCGCCCGTCGTCGAGTATCTGCAAGAGTATATTCATAACGTCGGGATGCGCTTTTTCTATCTCGTCGAAGAGTATGACGGAATAAGGCTTGCGCCTTATCTTCTCGGTGAGCTGTCCCGCCTCGTCGTAGCCGACGTAACCGGGAGGCGAGCCTATCATACGCGACACGGAATGCTTTTCCATATATTCCGACATATCGAGGCGCAGAAGCGATTCGGGCGAATCGAAAAGCCTTTGAGCGAGCTGTTTTACAAGCTCCGTCTTGCCGACGCCGGTGGGTCCCGCGAAAATGAACGAAACGGGCTTGCGTTTTACGGAAACGCCCGCGTATTTGCGCTTTATTGCGCGGACGACGGCGGCTATCGCCTCGTCCTGACCTATTATGCGTTCGTGAAGCTCGCGGTCGAGCTTCGCCACGCGCTCGAATTCGTTTTCGGTTATGTTGCCGGTCGGTATACCCGTCCATATCTCGATGACCTTCGCCAGATCCCCGACGGTCAGGCGCACGGTATTGCGCTTTGTACGCAGTCCCTCAAGCTCGCCTTTGAGCCGCAGTTCGTCGGATTTAAGCGTCGCCATCTCCTCGTATCTTCTGCGCTTCGCCTCGTCCTGCTCCGGCTCGGGCAAGCCCTCGAGCGCCTCGCGCGCGCGGATAACGGCGGTCAGATTATCGCTTTTTCTCTCATATTCGTCGATTATCGGCGTGTTTATTGCGACGTATGAAGCCGCCTCGTCTATCAGGTCTATCGCCTTGTCGGGCAGAAATCTGTCCGTTATATAGCGCTCCGAAAGCTTTACCGCTTTTTCGGCAAGCTCGTCGGTTATTATTACGCCGTGGTATTTTTCGTAGTATTCTTTGATACCCTTTATGATCTCGACCGTGTCCGCGACCGACGGCTCGGCAACAACGACGGGCTGGAAGCGGCGTTCGAGCGCCGAATCCTTTTCTATATACTTTCTGTATTCTCCGAGCGTCGTCGCGCCGATGACCTGTATCTCGCCGCGTGACAGCGCGGGCTTCAATATGTTCGCCGCGTTCATACTTCCCTCGGCGTCGCCCGCTCCGACTATCGAATGGACCTCGTCGATCACGAGGATTATATTGCCCTCGCGCTTTATTTCCTCTATAAGCCCCTTCATCCTGCCCTCGAACTGTCCGCGGAACTGCGTGCCGGCGACGAGAGCCGTGAGGTCGAGCACGAAGACCTCTTTGTTCTGAAGCTTATACGGCACCTTGCCGTTTACAATATTCTGCGCCAGAGCGTCCGCGAGCGCCGTTTTGCCGACGCCCGGCTCGCCTATAAGACACGGGTTGTTTTTCTGACGGCGCATCAGTATCTGCACAACGCGGGCAAGCTCCTTTTCCCTGCCTATTATGCGGTCGAGTCTGCCCTCTCTCGCGGCAGCGGTCAGATCCTTGCAGTAATCGTTCAGAAACTTGCGTTTGCTGTTCTTTTTGTCGGTCTGCTGGTCCTTCTGCTGTCTGCCCTTGCTCTGCTGCTGACCCTTGCCTAAATTGTTCAGCTCGCTCGTCAGCCTGCCGAAAATCGATTTCAGGTCTATCGCCGGGGCGTTGTTCTCCTCGTCGTCACCCATCGACGGCTCGTTATCCGGGCTGTCCTGTTCGACAAGCGCGTCAAGCTCGCCCGAGACCTGATTTATATCGTCCATCGTCACACCCATGTTCTTTAAGATATTGTCCACGGGCAGACCGAGCTCCTTTGCGCAGTTGAGGCAAAGCCCCTCGTTATGCGTTTCGTTGTTTTCCATTTTCGTCACAAAGACCACGGCGGGTCTTTTTTGACATCTTGAACATAATTGCATCTATTTTCTCCTATACGGACGTTACCGTCCCAAAAGTTGTTTTATCTTATCAAAATCTATCATTCCGCGCAGGGCGTTCAGATAATACGTCAGTTTAAGCACTATCGATTTTTCAAAAAGGTCGTCGGGGAATATCTCCGGCTGCATGATGTGAAGATACGGCAGACAGAGCTTGACTGCGGCGGAAAGCACCCAGACTATGAGAACGCCCGTCAGTATTCCGAACACGAGCCCCAGCGCGCTGTTCGCCGTTTTCAGCACCGGCAGCTTTGCCGTGAGATCGAGCGCCTTTTTTACTATCCAGACGATTATAAGCGCGAGGATGAAAATGACTATGAAGCACAAGGCGTATGATACGGCGTACGATACCGGGTTGACTATCTTTTCGGTAATGCCGTTTACAAGCCCTTCGCCCGCCTCCTCCGCCTTTTGGCTGAAGGTCTGCTTTATGCCGTCGTAATCGGCGCCGAACTTCGCTATGAATTCCCTGAAAGCGGCGTTTTTGTCGCCGGAGCCGAAAAGCTCGGCTTTTCCGACACCCTCCGCCATGCCGCTTATCGCTTCCCTCGTTTTATCAGCCAAAACGTTGTAAAAAAGCTTTTCGTTGACTGTCGGCGCTATGAGCGGAGTTATGAAATAGGCGGCGAAAAACGCGATTATGCCGGAAAAGAAGGTCAGCACGCGGTCGACAAAGCCCTTTTTCCAGCCCACTATCGCGCATATCACCACGACAGCCAGAAGCACTGCATCAACAATTATAAACATTATCCGGTTATCTCCTTAAAATCGTCGTAAACGGACACGGGGTACGCGCTGCCCGCCGTGGCGAAAAGCACTATTTCGTCGTTGACGAAGACAAGCCCCTTCGTTTCGTATCCGCATTTATACGAATAAGCCTTGTTCGTGTTAATCTCGAATCGCTCGACGTATCCGGTGTAAACGCTGTAAACGTTCTTTTTCACGCAGTAAAGCTGTGAAATGTCGGAGCCGCTGTCGCGCTGAGCCGTGACCTTGCCCGCCGTGTCGAAGACGAGAAGCGTACAATCCGCGCCCGCGCCCTCTGATGAGAGCACTATCGCGGTGTTTCCGTCGCCCGCGTCGAATCGTCTGCACACTCTTCCGTAAAACGGATATTCGGCGACGAGGTTGTCTGCGGAGAAGAACAGAAGCGAATCGGCGCAGAGCACCGTCGTCGTGTCGTTACCGCTGTTTTTGGCGGTAAGTATCATTATACCGCTGCGCTCGAACGTGACCCTTATATCCTTATCCTTTATGTTTCCCTTTATTATCTCGGAATAAACCTCGCCGTTAACGGCTTTTGAGGTATAGAGCGCGAACGAGCCGTCGTTATACAGGTGCGCGTCGTATACGTATCTGTCGTTCGTCTGATAAACGTAGACCGGCTTCATCTCTTTATTATATACGGTAACACAGCTTTTATATTCGGCGTCGCGGCTGACTAAAAGATAATATCCCTCGTCGTTCATATCCGCGTCGGATATCGGATATTCGAGCGTACCGGAGTGAAGCAGCGAAAACGTGTTGTAAATACCGTACTGCGTGTTTGAAAGGTCGTATACGAGCATATATTTGCCGGTAGTGACAAGGCGCGGTTTTATATAGCGCAGAGGCGCGCTTTGTATCTGCTTGCCCTGCATATCGACGACCTCAAGCGTGCCGCGCCCGACGCATACGAAATCGTCGCGGTAAACGGCGTAGCTCTGCTCCATATCGGCGACGTAGTAAATATCGCCGTATTCCTCTATGCCCGTCGGTATTTTCAGATTCATATCCTTTAAGATATATCTGAAATTCTCGATCGTTATCTGCGACGAGTAGACGAACGTCATAGCCATAAAAAACACGAAAAACGCGGTTATGACTATGTATTTGAGGATCCCCACGACGACCGCGGCGCGTTTGTAGCGTTTGTTTACGGGCGCGGTCTCCTCCTCGCCGTAAATGCTCTCTATCGCCTCGCCGCCGGAGCGCAGCTCTTCTCTTCTGACCGTCAGCTCGCCGTCGGGCGACGGTTTTTGTTTTTTCTTTTTGAAAAACAAACTCATTTAAGCACTACCCTGTTAAGATACAGTCCGTCCGGCGCCGCCGTTACGCCCGCGGCGCCTCTGTTTTTTGCCTCTATTATACCGGGTATCGTTCCCTTTTGTATTTTTCCCTCTGCGATATACAAAAGCGTACCCGTCATTATTCTCACCATATTGTATAAAAACCCGTCGGCAGACACGGTGAATATCACGTCGTCGCCCCGCCTTGTCACGCCCGCGTCATAAACCGTGCGGACGGTCGTGGCGACCTCCGAACCGACTGCCATAAACGACGAAAAATCGTGCGTGCCGATAAAATCCTTCGCCTCTTTATCAAGCTCGTTTTCGTCGAGCGGAAAAGGGTACGGCAGCTTCAGCTTATACGAAAACGGGTCCTTTTCGGCTTTGTTGTATATGACGTAGCAGTATTCCTTATACGCCGTTTCAAATCTCGGATTGTAGCCGTCCGGCGCGATTTGCGCCTTTTTTACGGCTATATCGTACGGCAGAAGGCAGTTCATCGCCGCCGGCACTCTGTCCGCCGGCACGGCGTTGCCGCCGTCGGGTACGTGTACGGAGCAGTAAAACTGCCTTGCGTGCACGCCAGCGTCCGTGCGGCTGCAGCCCTGAATTTTGCAGTCGGCGTCAAACAAGAGCTTCGCCGCCCGCGTCAGCTCGCCCGCGACGGTCCTCGCGTTTTTCTGTATCTGAAAGCCGCTGTAAGCGGCGCCCGAATAGGCGATCTCAAGTAAATACGTCATATTCCGAAAATCGCGTCAAGCGTGAAGACCGGGTGGGCGTTCAGGATTATGACTCCCGCAAGGACGGCGCCTGTGAGAAAGAGCCATACGACGTCCGAAAATTTCATCTTCATCCGGTTGAGCTTCGTCCTGCCCTCGCCGCCTCTGTATCCGCGGCAGATCATCGCGTCCGCAAGCTCGAACGCGTGGCGCACGGCGGACGCGAGCAGCGGCACGAACACCGCCAGAAGCGACCTCGCGCGCTTCATCAGGCTCCCCGTCGAAAAATCCGTGCCTCTCGCCTTCTGCGCAGACATAATCTTTTCCGTCTCCTCAAGAAGCGTCGGTATAAAGCGCAGGGCGATCGACATTATAAGCGCAAAATCGTGCACCGGCACTTTTATTTTCGCAAGCGGCCGCATAAGCCCCTCTATGCCGTCCGTCAGCACTATCGGCGAGGTCGTGTACGACAGAAGCACCGACGTGGTGGATATAAGAACGATGATCCTTATGAACATCTTGACAGCGTAGATTATGCCGTTTGAATATATTCTTATAAAATGCCACTCGAAGAGAAGCTTGCCCGTGCGCGTAAAGAATATCTGAAACAGCGTTGTGAAAATCAGTATGAAAACTATCGGCTTCAAGCCCTTCGCAAGCGTTTTGAACGATATGCGCGACATTAAAAACACGGTGACGGAAACCGCGAGCAAAAGCGCAAAGGACAGCTCGGACGACGCCAGAAACACGGCGACGATCAGGATAAGCGTCATTATGATCTTTATTCTCGCGTCGATCTTGTGTATCGGAGAATTGCCGGGAAAATACTGACCGAGGGTGATATCGCGTATCATTTGCCGTCACCTCCGTCAAGCATTTTCATAACGTCCTCAAACGCTGCGTCGACGGTGTATATCGGGCGGTCGAACTTTACGCCGAGCTCGCCCGCGCGGTAAACGAGCTTCGTTATCTGCGGAACGCTCAAGCCCATGGATTTCAGCTCCTTCGGCTCCTCGAATATCTCCGCCTTCGTGCCCGTTTTGTAAATACCGTCGCGGCAGAGCACGATTATCCTGTCGCAGTATTTCGCCATATCCTCCATACTGTGGCTTATTATGACGACCGATATACCCTTTTCGCGCTGATATTTTTTCAGCTTTGACAAAATATCGTCCCTGCCCTGCGGATCGAGACCCGCCGCCGGCTCGTCAAGTATAAGATATTCGGGCTCCATGGCTATGATTCCGGCTATCGCGGCGCGCCGCCTCTGACCGCCGGAAATATCGAACGGCGATTTGGAAAGCGCCTCCGCGTCAAGCCCGACGAAGCCCGCGGCGTCCGCGACGCGGCGCTTTATCTCGTCCTCGGGCAAGCCCATGTTTTTCGGGCCGTAGGCGATATCATGCTCGACCGTGTCCTCAAAAAGCTGATATTCGGGGTACTGGAAAACGAGACCGACGCGGAAAAAGTTCTCCTTTTTCTTCTTTTTGTCGGCGTTTATATCTATCCCGTTCACCGTGACCCTGCCCTCGTCCGGCTTGTACAAGCCGTTGCAGAGCTGGGCTATCGTGGACTTTCCGCTTCCCGTCTGACCTATCAGCCCGGTTATTTCGTTGTCGTTTATCGTAAGATTTATCTTATCGAGCGCCTTATGCTCAAACGGCGTGTTCTGACCGTAGGTATAAGACACGTTTTCAAATATGATAGGCAAAGTTAATCCCTCTTGACCTTTAATAATGAGGCGAGCGCTTCCGCTCCTTCGTTCGTGTGCAGCGGCAGTTCGCCGTTATATTTACCCGCTTTTTTGAGCCGCCAGAACAGCTCCGTCACCTGCGGCACGTCGAGACTTACGCTGTGGAGCTTTTCGACCTGGGAAAATATCTGCTCGGGCGTGCCGTCCATATAAACGGAGCCCTGATTCAGCACGACCACGCGGTCCGCGTCCGTCGCCTCGTTCATATAGTGGGTTATCGTTATTATCGTCACGTCGCCGCGCCTGTGAAGCTCGTCGATAGTGCGCATTATCGCCTCTCTGCCCTCGGGATCGAGCATCGCGGTAGACTCGTCGAATATTATACATTCCGGATGCATCGCAAGCACGCCGGCGACGGCGATACGCTGCTTCTGTCCGCCGGACAGTCTGTGAGGCGCCGATTTCTCGTGTCCCTCCATACCGACGGCTTTGAGCATCTCCGTCACGGTTTTGCGTATCTCGACAGGGTCGACGCCTAAATTCTCGGGTCCGAAGGCTATATCCTCCTCCACGGTCGTGGCGACTATCTGGTTGTCGGGATTCTGATGCACCATACCGATGCGGCATTGTATATTGTACGCGTCCTCGTCGGAAATATCGCCCGTGACCTCCTTGCCGCAGACCGTCACGGAGCCTTCTATCTCGCCGTCCTCGCGCGTGAGCACCATATTTATGAGCTTTGCGAGCGTCGATTTGCCGGAGCCGTTGTGACCGAGCACCGCCGTGTACGTTCCGCGCTCGAAGTTCAGGTTGATATTATGAAGCGCCGGATGGAGCTTCCCCTCCGAGTCCTTGTATGAAAAGCTCAGATCTTTGATTTCGATTATATTATCCATATTATTTATACCGAATACCACCGCGCGGCTGAGCCGCAGGGAAGTACGATCTTTTTTGTCGTTACCGGCAAGCCGACCTCGCCGCATTCAAATTTGCCGTCTGACGGCAGATTGAGCCGCAGAAGACATTCCATAGCCGAGGCGGATAAGCCGGTCGTGTACGAATTGAGCAGGAAAAACAGAGGTTTTTCCGATAAAAGCCGCGCCGAAAGCCCGACAAGCTCGTCTATGCATTCCTCTAATTTCCACGTTTCGCCCGACGGTCCTCTGCCGTAGGACGGCGGGTCCATTATTATGCCGTCGTATTTGTTGCCGCGCCGTATCTCGCGCAGAACGAATTTTTTGCAGTCGTCGACGATGTATCTTATGCGCGCCTCCGACAGACCGGACAGCGCCGCGTTTTCCTTCGCCTGCGCCACTATGCCCTTCGCCGCGTCGACGTGTACGACGTCAGCCCCGGCTTTCGCCGCCGCGACGGTCGCGCCGCCGGTGTAAGCGAAAAGATTGAGCACGGAAACGGGGCGCTTCGCCTCGCGTATCAGCTTGGAAAACCAGTCCCAGTTGACCGCCTGCTCCGGGAAAAGCCCGGTGTGCTTGAACGACATGGGATGTATACGGAATTTCAGTTCGCCGTAGCCGACGCTCCATTTTTCCGGCATATCGTTTTTGACCCAGCTTCCGCCGCCGGACGACGAGCGTTTGTAAACGCCGTCCGCGCGTTCCCAAAGGCGGCTTTCGCGGCGGTTTTGCCATATCACCTGCGGATCGGGGCGTATCATTACAACGTCGCCCCAGCGCTCGAGCCTCTGACCGTCAGAGCAGTCTATAAGCTCGTAATCGCGCCATTTGTCAGCCGTAAATATCATTTATCCTCACCGTCGAACGCCGATATCTGACCGGTCGCCTTCTCTTCCTTTTTAAACGGTATTCCCAGATGCCTGTAAGCGTATTCGGTACAGCAGCGGCCGCGCGGAGTGCGTGAAATAAAGCCGATCTGCAAAAGGTACGGCTCGTAAACGTCCTCGAGCGTTATCGCCTCCTCGCCTATCGTCGCCGCGAGCGTCTCCATACCGACGGGACCGCCGCCGTAGAATTTGATTATCGTTGAAAGCATACGGCGGTCGATATTGTCGAGCCCGAGCTCGTCTATGTCGAGCTTGTCGAGCGCGTAGCGCGTTATATCGAGGTCTATTCTGCCGTCGCCCTTTATCTGCGCGTAGTCGCGCACGCGTTTCAGCAGTCTGTTCGCTATTCTCGGCGTACCGCGTGAGCGCGAGGCTATTTCAAGCGCGCCGTCCTCATCTATCTCTATGCCTAAAATGCCGGCGCTGCGCTTTACGATTATCGAAAGCTCCTCCGGGGTGTAAAGCTCAAGGCGCAGGATATGGCCGAATCTCGCGCGCAAGGGCTGCGTAAGCTGACCCGCGCGCGTCGTCGCGCCGATGAGCGTAAAGCTCTTCAACTGCATACGTATGCTCCTCGCCGACGGACCCTTGCCCAAAAAGATGTCTATAACCTTGTCCTCCATTGCGGAGTAAAGCGTTTCGACAAGCGTTTTCGGCAGGCGGTGTATCTCGTCGATGAAAAGGATGTCGCCCTGCCCCAGATTCGTGAGGAGCGCCACAAGGTCGCCCTGCTTTTCTATCGCGGGGCCGCTCGTTATCTGTATGTTCGTGCCCATTTCGTTGGCGATTATCTGCGATAACGTCGTTTTGCCGAGTCCGGGAGGGCCGAAAAGCAAAACGTGTTCAAGCGCCTCTCCGCGCATTTTCGCGGCGTCTATCGCCACGCGAAGCTGTTCCTTGACTGATACCTGTCCCGTAAAATCTGCGAGTGTGTCGGGGCGAAGCGATAATTCCGCCTCGCGCTCCTCCTCGTTCTGCTCCGCGGAGGTAAGACGGTCGGCGATGAATTCCTCGCCGAAATCTTCATATATTGCCATAGCTTCTCCTTAACTCAAACGCTTCAACGCTTCTCTTATTATGTCCTCCGCGGTCATGGAAGACACGTTCATGGAGCTTATGATCTTCGACGCGTCCGATCTGGCATAGCCGAGGGCGGTCAGCGCTTCAAGCGCGTCCGCAGCGTTCGCGCCGCCGGAGGAAACGGTCGTATCGTCATTGTTTCTGTAAATCGAAAGCTTGTCCTTGAGCTTTAAAATAATAAGCTGTGCGGTCTTGCTGCCTATTCCCTGCGCCTTCGATATCGCGCGCGGATCGTCGGATGAAACGGCTTTTTCAAGCTGGGACGGCGTCATTATCGAGAGTATCGCCAGAGCCGCCTTCGGACCGACGCCGGAGATCGAGGTGAGGAGCTTATATACGTCAAGCTCGTCCGTATCGTGAAAACCGTACAATTCTATGCCGTTTTCGCTGACGGATAAGTAGGTATAAAGCCGCGCCCTGTCCTTGCCCGCCATCGAGGCGAAGGTATTGTACGACACGGTCATTTTATAAGCCACGCCGCCGACGTCTATCACCGCCGTGCCCGGCTCACAGAATACGATTTGTCCTTCGATATAGTAAAACATATATTCACCTTAAAGCAGTTTTTTCTTTTTTTCGTTGTAATAATCGCGGAGCGCCGATCCCGTCGTCTGTCCGTGACAGATCGCTATGGCAAGAGCGTCCGACGTGTCGTCGAGCTTCGGCGGCTTTTTCAGGCCGAGCAGTACGTTCGTCATGGCGATCACCTGCTTTTTGTCCGCGCGGCCGTAGCCGACGACCGCCTGCTTTACCTGAAGCGGCGTATATTCGTACATCGGCACGTTGTTTTTGATGCCGCAGAGCAGTATAACGCCCCTCGCCTCGGCTACGGCTATCGCCGTTTTCTGGTTGGTGTTGAAGAAAAGCTCTTCTATCGCAATATCGTCCGGCTTGTACTTTTTTATAATGCCGTCAAGCCCGTCGTATATCATGATAAGCCGCTGTTCAACGTCTATCCCCGCCGGCGTCGTTATCGCGCCGTAGGCTACCGCGCTCGACCTGTTATCCTTGTGCTCGACGACTCCCCAGCCCACGATAGCAAGCCCCGGGTCGATACCAAGTATAAACATACTATTACTCCATTATAGTTATTATGGTATTATACCATATACATACGCGCATATCAAACAATATTTGTAAATTTACATAAAAATCTTTATGCAAAAACGCCCCGTAAAAAACGGGCGCGCTTCCGCTTCTTAAAATGAACGAAGCCGCTTGTAGGGGAGGGGTCTGCCCTCCCGCAGAATACAGCCGCACGATAAATGAAGCCACTTGTAGGGGAGGGGTCCGCCCTCCCGCAAATCACCGCCGCACAATGAACGAAGCCACTTGTAGGGGAGGGGTCTGCCCTCCCGCAAATCACCGCCGCACAATGAACGAAGCCACTTGTAGGGGAGGGGTCTGCCCTCCCGCAAATTACCGCCGCACGATAAACGAAGCCGCTTGTAGGGGAGGGGTCCGCCCTCCCGCAAATCACCGCCGCACAATGAACGAAGCCACTTGTAGGGAGGGGTCCGCCCTCCCGTTCCATTCGTCGCGAAGTGCGGTATATTGAATAAAACGATATGTCCTTCGGACGCGATATGCCTTTCAGGCGCGATATGTCTTCGACGCGATATGCCCCTTCGGGGCGTGAATAATAACTGCGGTTAAGAATAATGAAATCAATAAACTATATAAAACAAGCGCGCGGTGGGGGGGACGCCCGCGCGCGCAGCTTACGCTGCAAAGCCCCGAATTTTATACCGTCAAAAAGCCCCGACTTACGTTGGGGGGTGGTGGGGTTTGGGGCGGTAAGGGGGGCGGGGAGCCGCGCGGCAAGAGGACGCCCGCGCGCGCAGCTGACGCTGCAAAGCCCCGAATTTTATACCGTCAAAAAGCCCCGACTTACGTTGGGGGGAGGCGGGGGTTTGGGGGTGGATTGGGGGGCGGGGAACCACCAAAAGCGCCGCAGGCGCACAATTTGTCGGCAAAGGGGTTCCCCGCCGCGAATAGCGGCGGGGGTTCACGCAGGCGACTTCCTTGTTTATTCTTTTTTCTTTGTTCTTTCTTCTTTATTCTTTAATCGAAAAAGGACCCCGTTCAAACCGGGATCCTTTGGATATTATTCCTTATCCTTTTTCTTGTCGTCCTTCGGCGGCTCTTTTTTCTCGTAACCGACGAATTTTACAAGCGCCATTTCCGCGCCGTCTCCGCGGCGGGGACCGAGCTTATAGACGGCTGTGTAGCCGCCGTTGCGGTCTGCGAAAAACGGA
>CACZVC010000023.1 GCA_902784545.1 uncultured Ruminococcus sp.
GACGTTTTGTCCGATATTATACGCAAGCAGGCGATAGTCAACGCCGGTCTGCGCTTCAACGTCAGATATGAAAACGAGGACGGAACGTTTGAAACAGAGGAATATTACTATGAAGAGGGCATAAAGGAATATTTAAAGGAGCTGGCGAAGGACAGCATAATAACCCAGCCCGTTTTCTGGACGTCGGAGGGCGTCGGGCGCGACCGCGAGGACAAGCCGGAATACAGAGTTAAATTCGAGCTTACGTTCTGCTTTACGAAGGGCGTCGGCGCGCTTCAATGCTTCCATAACTCGAGCTTCCTTGAAAACGGCGGTTCACCGGAAAAAGCCGTTCGCATGGCGTTCACCTCCGCGATAGACAAGTACGCGAAGACCGTGGGCAAGGCGAAAGCCGATATGAAGATACCGTTTTCGGATATCGCCGATTCTCTCGTTATCATAGTGAACAGCTTTTCAACGTACTGCTCCTATGAAAACCAGACTAAAAAGTCGATAAACAACAAATTCATATACGAATTTTTAAACAACTACATCAAGCGCAATCTTGAGATATACTTCCTTGAAAAGCCGGCTGAGGCCGATACGCTTTACAAGCAGATCATAATAAACAAGAAAAGCAGGGAAGCGGCTGAGGCGGCGAGAGCCAACATAGTAAAGGAGCTTGCGCCGACGACGACCGACATAACGAAAAAGGTCGAAAAATTCGTCGACTGCCGCAGCCACGACCCGAAGGAAAGAGAGCTGTTCATAGTCGAGGGCGACTCGGCTCTGGGCTCCTGCAAGCTCGCGCGCGACCCGTATTTCCAGGCGGTGATGCCGGTCCGCGGCAAAACGCTCAACTGCCTCAAAAGCACGGATGCCAAAATACTTCAAAGCCAGATAATAATGGACCTCGTAAAGGTGCTCGGCTGCGGCGCGGAGATAAAGGCGGGCAAAAAAGGAGAATCCGCTTTCAATATCTCCAATCTCAAATTCCATAAAATAATAATCTGCACCGACGCGGACGTCGACGGATTCCAGATAAGAACGCTTATACTCACGATGTTCTACCGTCTTTTGCCGACGCTCATATCCGAGGGCTATATCTATATAGCCGAATCGCCGCTGTACGAGATAACGTGCGGCAAGGATACGGAGTTCGCATACGACGATAACGAAAAAGCCGAGATACTTAAAAAGTACGAGGGTAAAAAGGTCACGATCCAGCGAAGCAAGGGTCTAGGCGAAAACGAGGCGGATATGATGAAGCTGACGACGATGTCGCCCGCCACGCGCCGCCTGATACGCATACAGCCCTGCAACGCCGAGGAAACGTACGAAATGTTTGACACTCTGCTCGGCAACAACCTCGACGGCAGAAAGGAATTCATTTCCGCCCACAGCGAGGAATACTATCAGGACGCTGATATCTGATAAAGTAAGAGGACGAATGAAATATGGCTAAAAAGAAGAAAATACAGGAACAGGCGGAGCTTGTCGAAGCCGAGATAAAGGATCAGCTTATCGTCGACACGCTTGAAACGAACTATATGCCCTACGCGATGAGCGTTATTCTGAGCCGCGCCATCCCGGAAATAGACGGCTTCAAGCCCTCGCACCGAAAGCTTTTGTATACGATGTATAAAATGGGACTGCTCGACGGTCCGAGGACGAAATCGGCGAACGTCTGCGGCGAAACGATGAAGCTGAACCCGCACGGCGACCAGTCCATATACGACACGATGGTGCGTTTAACGCGCGCGAACGAGGCGCTGCTCCATCCGTTCGTCGACTCGAAGGGTACGTTCGGCAAGCAGTACAGCCGCGATATGGCGCCCGCCGCCTCGCGTTATACGGAGTGCAAGCTCGCGCCTATCTGCCGCGAGGTGCTTAACGGCATAAACAAGGACGCCGTCGATATGGTCGACAACTACGACGGCTCGATGAAGGAGCCGGTACTTATGCCGACGGCTTTTCCGAACATACTCGTTTCCGCAAACTCCGGTATCGCCGTCGGTATGGCGACGAATATATGCTCGTTCAACCTTTCTGAGGTCTGCGACGGGACGATAGAGCTTCTCAAAAATCCGAAAACGACGCCGGACAGGATGCTTGACATCATAAAAGGCCCTGATTTTCCGCTTGGCGCTCAGCTCGTTTTCGACCGCGATAAAATGAGGACGATATACGAGACCGGCACGGGCTCGTTCGTGCTGCGCTCGAAATACGTTTACGACAAGGAAAACAACTGTATAGACGTTACGGAAATACCGTATTCGACCTCAATCGAAAAAATAATCGAGGAGGTCACAAAGGGAGTCTCCGACGGCAAGGTAAAGGAGCTGTCGGATATAAGAGACGAAATAGGCTTCGAGGGCTTCCGTCTGACGCTCGATCTTAAGCGCGGCACGGACCCGGAAAAGCTTATGGCGAAGCTCTTCAAGATCACCTCGTTACAGGATTCCTTCGCGTGCAATTTCAATATAATAATCGACAAAAAGCCGGTCGTGCTCGGCGTAAACGACATACTGCTCGAATGGATAAAGTTCAGGATGAGCTGCGTTAAACGCGAGCTTGAATTCGAGCTGAATCAGAAGCGCGACAAGCTGCATCTGCTTTTGGGTCTGGGCAAAATACTGCTCGACATCGACAAGGCGATAGCGATAGTAAGAGGCACGGAGAAGGAGGCGGACGTCGTGCCGAACCTGCAAAAGGCATTCGATCTTACCGAAATACAGGCCGAATACGTAGCCGAAATAAAGCTGCGCTATCTTAACCGCGAATATATACTCAACAGAGTAAAGGAAATATCGACGCTTCAGCAGGAGATACAGGATTTAGAGGACACTATAAAAAGCGAAAAGCGCATAAAGGACGTTATAATAAAACAGCTTACCGAGATAAAAAAGAAATACGGTATACCGAGAAGAACGGAAATACTCTACGAGGGCATAGATCTGCCCGAATACAACCCCGTTGAGGAGGTGGAGAATTTCAACCTCACCGCGGTGTTCACGAAACAGGGCTTCTTCAAGAAAATACCGCTTACGTCGCTTCGGAGCGGAGAAAACCACCTGTTCAAGGACGGCGACTATATCTTATGCCGCGAGAATTCCGAGAACGTCAGATCCGTTATATTCTTATCGGATAAGGGTCAGATGTACCGCGCGAGGCTCGCCGATTTCAAATCCTGCAAGGCATCAGATCTCGGCGACTATATCCCCGCGAAGCTCGGCTTCGACGAGGGCGAGAGGGCGGTGTATATGAAGGTCGTGGACAAATACGACGATAAGCACAATCTTATCTATATATTTGAAAACGGCAAGGGCGTAAAGATCCCGCTGTCCGCTTACGAAACAAAGGGCAACAGAAAGAAGCTGACCGGCGCGTATTCGACAAAATCACCGCTTGTAGCGGCGTTTTACGAGGAGGAGCCGTTCAATATCGCGCTCGTATCCGATACAAAGCGCGCCATACTGTTCTCGACAAAGCTGATACCCGTCAAGCCCACGAGGACGGCGGGCGGCGTAACGCTGTTCTCGCTCAAGAAAAACCAGACGATCGCCGCCGCGTTCCGCGAGGCGGATTCACCGTACGACAGCATATCGAAATACAAAAAAATAAAGCTTCCGGCGACCGGCTCGGTACTTTCGGAGTTCGATATAAACGCACAGCAGGTGAAAATGGATATTTGAGGTGCCTTATGAAAAAAAATACGGAACTGATAAAAAAAGCCGCCGTGACGGTGCTTGTCATGACGTTGTTTCTGACGACGTTCGCTTTCGGCGTCACGGAGGAATATTCGACGGAAAACGATCCGCTCGTATCCCTGTCGTACATAAACGGCGTTCTGACGCCTTCGTTTGAAAAGTACGTCGACGACCGCATAACGAGCGTATCAGCCGACGAGGTGGCGGCGGCGCTGATGAAAAACGACAGCTTCAAGGAGTATATCGCCTCCGTCATAGCGTCGCAGACGCACGGCGGAACGTCCGGCTCGTCCGCGAGCGAGAATTTCATCACGCTCGAGCTTTCGGCGGGCAAGCGCATAACCGCAAACGGCAGGTGCGAGATAATAGTGAGAACGGGTCAGGCGGCGGCGGTATGCAAAGCCGACGGCGCGGTAAGGGATCTTTCAGCTGACAAAACGCTTATGACCGGCGACGCGATAATCCCGGGCAATCTTATAGAAATAACGTATTCCGACGGCTCCGGCGTAACGGCGCTCCACACACCGACCGAGATACTTGTAAGGGGTGAGTTTACAATTGGCGAATAAAAAGAAAAAGACCGGCGGCGTAAAAACTGACAGGCGCGTGATAATCGTCCGCATCGTTTGCATAGTTCTGGCGCTGCTTATGCTCGGCGGCGTTTTAGCCGCGGCTATAATGTCCGCGCAGGCTGAGGAGCTTCCCGCGGAGGAGACGACAGGGGAAACGACGGAGGATACCGCGGAGGAAACGGCGGAGGATCCGCCGGAGGTAAGCGAGGAATATAAGATTTTCGGCGAGGACGATTATCTTATACGCGTCGGCATATCCTACGGCGATTCCTCGCGCGACAGCCACAGGGTAAGAACGCACAACGGCGCCTCGGGCTTCAGACTTTACAAAACGACAAAGGATAACAGCTTCGAATATTTATACACGCTCGAGGGCGCAGACGTCTCCGTCTGCGAGGCGGGGAATTTAAGAAGATCGTCGGATGAGGATTATTACTACTATTCCTCTCAGTCGAACACCGCGGCGGGCGGTTACCATCTTCGGCTCGTAAACGAGTATAAAAACGAAGCCGAGGCAAAGCAGGCGCTTTCCGCCCTTTCGGAAAAAGCGGAGCAGCTCGAAATACTTGTTTATCCCGCGTACATAAACGGAAAATTTTATATAAACGCCGGAGTTTATACCTCGGAGGATCAGGCGCTGTCGGAAAAAGCGGCGGTCGAGGAGGCGTTCGGCGCGGAATGCGTCGCAGCCCTGCCGACAGATACGATGATCACGGTCATAGATCACGTCTCCGGCACGGCTCTTTTTGATTTTGACATGACAGACCTTTTTTACGGTCTCGGTCTGTACTGCCTTGATAACAACGGAAAAAAGGACTATATAAAAACGTATAAAGGCTATTATTACGACGGCGTTATGGAGTTCAGACGGTATAATACGTCGGGCAAGGACGCCGTGTCGATGATACTCATATCCGAGCTTGAAACGTACGTGACCTGCGTCGTCCCGTGGGAGATATACAACAGCTGGCCGACGGAAACGATGAAGGCGTTTTCTATCTGCGCCCGCACGTTCGCGATAGCTAACAGCCACGAAAAAGCGAAGCACGGACAGTACGACTGCGACGTGTGCGATTCAAGCGACTGCCAGGTCTGCAAGGGCTTCGACCGCGTTAACGCAAACGTGATTAACGGCGTTGAGCAGACGAGGGGACAGATACTTTTATGCGACGGCGAAACGGTAACGACGTATTACACGGATTTAGGCGGCGGCAGTATGGCGGCGGCGCACGAGGTCTGGAACATGGCGGCTGAAAAATATCTCGTCGGACAGATGACTCCGTGGGAGGATCTTACCGTCAACAGATACGGAAACTGGCAGTTTACCGTCTCGCCGACGGAGCTTTTGAAAATAGTCAGAAACGCCGGATATACGAGCCTGAAAGGCGCGATAGAGGACGTGAAAATAAACCGCCTCTGCGAAAATTCCACGTACGTTTATTCAATAACGATAACCGATACGTACGGCACGAGCGTGACAGTCAACAGATGCAGGAACGTAAGGCTCGCCCTGTCCGGTCTTATGTACGCCGCGAACTTCGTCATACTTCACAACGGAAAGATCGACGACGGAAAAAATAAGGAAATAAAAGAGACCGTCTCCGGCTTATACGTCATGACCTCCGACGGCATCAAAATGATAAACGGCGAGGAGAGGATAAACGTTCAGACCGGAAACGGAATAAAACAAAAATATCTGCCGGAGCGTCTTATGATAAAGACCTCCTCGTCACTCGTATCTCAAACCGTGCTTATAAGCACCGGCGAGGTCATTGGAGACGGCGGTTCGTCCGGCTCCTCGTCCGATTTCACGTTTATCGGGCACGGCAACGGACACGGCGTCGGCGCGAGCCAATGGGGCTGTAAGGACCTCGGGCTTCTGGGCTACGGTTACGATCAGATACTTTATACGTATTATCCGAATACACGCGTTGCCATGTATGAGGATTATCTCGGATCTGATTGAATAAACGTTCAATAATACAGGATATCAAAGCCGGTATCGTCGTCCGAGGTGTACTTTCCGTACGCCTCGGATATTTTATCGTCGAGGAATACGGGCAGATATTCCGCTATGCGGTTGTTTTCCTTCCGCTCAGCTATATCCTTTATCTTCATAAAAAACACGTCGCCCTCCTCGGTGCCTTTTATAAGCTCGCCGGAATAATCGGAGGTCTTGTACGTATAAACGACGTACTTGTCGTTGTTGTCTACGTTGTGCCAGTGTATGACGCCGCAGAATTTCAGATTTCCGACGTTCAGTCCCGTCTCCTCCTTCGCCTCGCGCACCGCGCTTTCGTAAAAGCTTTCGCCCGGCTCGACGTGACCGCCGGGGAACGATATGCCGCACCAGCTTATTTTACGGTCTATCACGACCGCGGAATCCGTTTTTTCGTCGTATATCATTATCATATTCGTGTGTTCCGTGTTGTTGGACCTTGACATTTATCCGAACCTCCGATATGTTTTGCGGCGGGAGCGCAGAACGCCCCCCAACGTAAGTATATAATATTTTTGTTTAAATTTCAAGATATTGCTTGCAATTTCTTTTGTTTTTTGATATAATGTAAAAAAACGCGAGGAGAATCACGATATGCTTGACGAAAAAACCTTATACGATAAAATCTACGCCTGCTGGCTCGGCAAAAACATCGGCGGAACGCTCGGCGGTCCGGTAGAGGGCAGGATGGAGGCTCTCGATCTCAAATGGTATCCCGTGCTCTCGGAAAACGGAGCGCTGCCGAACGACGACCTCGATCTTCAGCTCGTCAATCTGCACGTGCTTCAAAGCAAAGGCGCGTATATAAGCGCGGACGATATAGCGGAGGCGTGGCGCGAACACGTTTTCTTCCCGTTCGACGAATACGGCTACGCTTCAACGAATATGAGAGAGGGCTTCAAGCCGCCGTTTTCCGGCTGGTTTGACAACGTTTTCGTAAACTGCATGGGCTCGCCCATACGCTCGGAGATTTGGGCGGCGGTCTGCGCCGGCGATCCCGAGCTCGCCGCGGCTTACGCCGTGCGCGACGCGGTAGTCGACCACGCCGGCGGCGAGGGCGTTTACGGCGAGATTTTCAACGCCGCGCTTCAGGCGAAGGCGTACGTCTGCGACGATATAGAGGCGCTTATCGAATCGGTGCTCGCCTGCATCCCCGACCATACGAACGTTTATAAAGCCGTCGCGTACGCTTTGAAGCTTTTCCGCGAGGGCAAGCCGTTGTCCGAGGCGAGGGAGCTGATCCTGAGCGAATACGGCTCGCCGAACTTTACTTACGCGCCGCAGAATATCGCCTTCGGTATCTGCGGCATACTCTGGGGCTCCGGCTTCGAGGACGCGATATTGAAAACGGTCAATCTCGGCTACGACACCGACTGCACCGTGGCGACCGCCGCCGCCACGCTCGGCATTATGTACGGCACCTCGTACATACCCGAAAAGTGGAGCAAGCCCGTCGGCGATAAGATCGCCGTTTCTTCGATGATAAAGGGCTTGAACGCCCCCGCCGATCTCGACGAGCTGACAAAGGAATCCATCCGCTTGCACAATATGATAAAATACGCGGACAGGGAAGCGATAATCGCCGCGACGCCGTCAAGAGTGGACTCGAAATATCAGAGATACGTGCTCACCTCAGACGAAAAGACCGGCGTTTACGCCACGCTGCGCTATATCGGTCAGCCGACGTGCGCGCCGGATCAGGAATGCCGCGTAAGCGTTGAGATAGTAAACAACAGTCTCTGGCGCTGGAAGGTCAGAGCCGACCTGATCTGTCCTGACGGACTTTATTCCGACGATACAAAAGATATCGTGATAGGTCAGATGAGTGAAGAAACGGCGGAATTTACCGTAAAGGCGAATAAAATGCCGGAGAACAGATACAACAGAGTCTGCCTGCGGTTAACGCGCTTAAACGACGGCTCCGTATGGAGCGAATACCGTCTGCCGTTCACCGTCCTGCGGCCGAACGTCTGGACGATAAACGGCAAAAAGCAGTATGAGGCCGGCTGCGGCGTAACGCTTTACGGCGATATGCCGGAGCACGTATGCGAGGCGACGTTATACGAGCCGCAGACGAGAAAAACGACGCTCATCTGCAACGGCGAGCGCCCGATAAAGCTGGAGCTTGACGGAAAAGTACTGTTTGACGCAGACGTCGGTTTATACCTGCCGGCATACCACCGCTCGCCCGCGGAGCAGAGAGCCGTCCTTATGCTTGAAAAGGGAGAGCATAAAGTAAAGATCACGGTCAGAAATAACGGCAAAGCCCCGGTCTTCACGTTCTCGTACAACTCGACGCACGAGGTCTCCGAGCCCGGCAGCAACTATATGCACATAGACACCATTCTGAAATAACGACGGCAAAGTCGTCAATTCATGCGCCGCAAGGCGCAATTCACGCCGGACAGGCAATTCACGCGCCGCAAGGCGCAATTCACTTAAATTTTTTCAGAGAAATCAAAGAAATATCACAAAAAAACGTGTAATTTACAATTTATTTACGCGATTTTAGAAACTTTTTGACAGTAATTTGCCCCTTATATACAGAATGGTGAAGTTCATTTTAAAATGCAGTATTTATAAGGAGATTTACAGATGAGCAGGCTGATAGAAAAAAACGTATATTTTGAAAATGATCTGATCGTGGATCGCGCGTTTTTGAGCAAAACGGTAAAAAGAACGTGTATACCGTTTATGCGTCCGCTTGAGGTATGCCGTTTCATATCAACAATCTTTGCGGCGGCTTTTGTTATAACGTATGTTTTTACGGGCTTTAATAAAGTAAACGGCAACGACCTTGATCTCGGCTGGTTTTGCTGGCTTATGCTTATGTGGGTGATCATAAGGATTCGTTCGCTGCCGGAATTCAGAGCAAAATATCAATACAAAGCTTTCGGCGGCAGGGATGTCTGCTGGCATTACGTTTTTGACGACGACGGAATACAGATGTACGCGGATAACGGTATGGCAGACTCGTACACGTATTACAATATGAATTCAATAACCGACGACGGTGATGATTTCGTATTGCGTGTAAAATCCACGTCAGTAATAAGGATACCGAAGAATTCTTTTACATACGGCGATCCCGGCGCGTTTTTCGCGTTTATTGTTGAACGCACCGCCAACAGCGTAAGAGCAAAAAACGCTGTGATCGTCGCGTTTATGATCGTCAACATTTTGCTTTCAGCAGGTTGTATAGTTTTTTCCGTCGTGTTGATGCTTGCAAACATCGCTCCTGTTGTCACGGTTGTTGCGATATAATAATTTGAAAGGCGCCGGTGTACCGATTATGAAAAAAACGCTTATATATATTATAATTTTGATAATGATATTAATTTCCGGATGCACAGGCGTGCCGGAAGCAACAGATACAATAAATACTTATATATCCGATACCGAAATAATAACGGAAACGGGTGACGACGTCACAATGCCGGATGAATACGGTGAATATACCCCGACGGACGAAGTAACGACGGATACCGAAACCGACGCGGAAATAACGGATACGGAAACGGATGAAATCACGACCGAACCGGAAACAACAAATATAGAGACGGACGTTGTAACAGAGGAGGTCACGACCGAAGGGGTTACCGAAGAAGATACTACGGACTATGAAAGCAATCCGATATACGTTATGTATATGGAAGCGCTTGAAAAATCGAGAGCGGTCGATTCGTTTTCGATGATACAGTTTATTACACAAGAGTATAAAATGACGTTTGAAAACGGTCAGAAGCTTCAAATGATCTATGGCGTGCATTATGACGAGACGGTGATCGGACTGCACGGGGACGATGCAAAATATCGCGTAAAACAGACGGTATATACGTCGGACGGCAGAAACGGCGAGGAAGTCGTGACGGAAGTCTATGCGGACAGAGATAAGTACTACGTCAAGGACAGGGAAACGTCGGAATATACCGTTACGGAAAGAAGCGACCCGGACGCCGTGATATACGACGCGCTCCTGCAAACCTTTAACGACCCGTTTGATCAGCTGCCCGCACGCGCGTTTGCCAAGCTTCGAGTCCAGGGAGACACTTATAAGACCATATACGGATACGTTGACAAAAAGTCCATAAAAGCCGTTTTCGGCGATCTTGAAAGCTTACTCTTCTCGACATTCGAGGCTTTGGGCGCAAGCGATATAAAAGTAAGCGCGAAAGACGCCTGTATAGATCTCTATTTCAAAAGCGGGGAAAACTTATATCACAGTGAATATACGCTGAATTACAGCATCGATTTGACCTTGAACGGAATGAGTGTAAGCTCAGACGTGAAGCTGCTCATACACGCGCATATGAGCGACCTGACAGAGGAACAACAGTTTCAAATGCCAAAGGTCTGATCTGCCATCATGCTTCAATTATTAAGAATTATTAAGAAAAATTAAGGTTTTTTATCAAACCGCCGCGTTTATTAAGAATTATTAAATCGGCGGCGAAAGTATTGACTTTTGCCGTATTTCGGTGTATAATTATCACGGTAAAAGCGGATGACATAACAGATTCGTAATACGGATCCGCGCTTATCGAATAATAAACAGGAGGTATAGGAAAATGCCGTTCGTACCGATCATCATCGCGGCAGCAGCCGTGATATTACTTATCATAATAGTAGCGCTTTGCTACAAGAAAGCGCCGCCGACAGAGGCGCTCGTAGTCACAGGACTCGGACACAAGGAGCCTAAAGTTATCTCGGGTAAAGGCACCGTCGTTATCCCGGTCCTTCAAAGAGTTGACCACCTTTTGATGAGAATAATGAAGGTGGACGTCAAGACGCCGCAGACGGGCGTCAAAACAAAAGAGGGCGTGCCGCTCTGGCTCGACGCCGTTGTCACGATACAGGTTTACGCAAACAGCTCTACCGTAACGGATAAGGAAATAGAGCAGTCCGGCTGCAAGACGAAAAAAGAATACATAATCATGCGTCAGCAGGCGGCTATCTCCAACTTCTTAGGCTACAACGAGGAGACGATAAGCAATAAAGTGAACGACGTGCTCCAGGGCAACCTGCGTGAGATCGTCGCTACGATGACAGTGCTTGACGTTTTGACAAAGCGCAAGGAGTTTGCGGAAAGCGTTATAGAAAACGCTCGTCCCGACCTTGCCAAAATGGGACTTGAGGTCGTAACGTTCAACATTCAGGACATCCAGGACGCGGTCGACAACTGCGGCAGCCGCCACGGAGTAGTGGAGGCGATAGGCGTTCAGAGAGAGATGGAGGTAAAACGCGACGCAGAGGAAGCGAGAGCCGTCGCAATGCGTGATATCGAGGTCGCAAAAGCAAACGCCGAAAGAGAGACCGCGCAGAAACGCGCCGAGGCGGAAAAGCTCACCGCCGAAGCGAATACCTCGCTTGCATTGAGGCAGGCTGAGCTGAAAGCGCAGTCCGACAAAGCGAGAGCGGATGCGGAAGCCGCGGGACGCATTCAGGTCCAGGTGCAGGAAAAGATAAGAAGGCAGGCCGAGGCTGACGTAGCCATAGCCGCACAGGAAAAAGAAATACTCCGCGCCGAAAAGGAAGCGGAGGTAAAACAGAGACAGCTTGACGCGGAGGTAAGAAAGAAAGCCGACGCGGATAAATATCAGGCTGAGAAGAGAGCGGAAGCCGAAAAGTACGCACAGGAGCAGAGAGCCGCGGCGCTCAAGGTCCAGCGTCAGCTTGAAGCAGAGGCAAAGCTCATAGAGGTACAGAGAGAAGCGGAAGCCAAAAAGGTAGCGGCGGAAGCGGAGCTGTACGAGGCGGAGAAGAGAGCCGAGGGTATCCGTCAGGTCGGTGAAGCCGAGGCGGCGGCTATACAGGCTAAGGCGCTCGCGGAAGCCGAGGGTATCGACAAAAAAGCGGAGGCTATGAAGAAATACGGCGAGGCGGCTGTTATCGAAATGGTGATGAACGCCCTGCCGGAGATCGCGAAGAACGTAGCGGAGCCGCTCTCCAAGGTCGACCGGATCACTATGTACGGAGAAGGAAACAGCGCAAAGCTCGTCTCGGATATAGTCAATTCCACTACGCAGATCACAAACGGCATAACCGAAGGCATGGGCATTGACTTAAAGACTCTTCTTCTCGGCATGCTCGGAGGCAAGCTCGCTTCCAAACCCGTTGAGGTAGTGATCCCCGAAAACAAAGAGAATAAAGAAGACTAAAAGAACCGGGCTGCCGCAAAACTGAATATTTGCGGCAGCCTTCAAAATAATTACTATGAATAAGAAGGAATCGGATTAAATGAGAGAAGACGAAAAAACCCCTTTTGACGATGAATTTATAAGAAAGCGGCTTAAAACAAAAATGCGCGCTTCCGCGTTGATATACGTTTTCAGCGCTATATTCATTTTAGGTCTTGTTCTGCTTATAGTATCAGTCGTGACGAACGGCATGAACGTTCTGACCTTTATTCAGTTGATCGTGTTGATTGCTTGCACCGTTTTACTTGTTTTGGAGATAGTAAAGCACGTAAAACAGAGCAGACAATCAAAAGTATCAAACGGCAGCTTTACAGTTACGGAAGATACGGTACTGCATAAAGAACAGCGTGAAATACACACAAGATACGGCGGTTATTCGTATGAATATACGCTTACTTTGGCAAGACATAATAATTTCGTGACAAGGAATTCCGAACTTATAGGCGCGTACAGCGAGGAAAACGAAAAATGCTACGTTGTATCCTACGACGGCTTTCAGGATGACGCGGTGCTCGTCTTCAGCAAAAGGATATACAGATATACGGGAAACTGTATGAAATAAAATCACGGGGCTGTATATAATGACAGCCCCGCCAGACTGAAGACAAAGTCTCTGAAAAAGTTGAATTTTCAGCAGAAAAGGGCTTTAAGGCTTATACCTTAAAACCCTTTGTCTGCAGTCTGACGCCCCGCGGCTGCGGGACGCTTTTTTATGCTTTTCAGTTGATTTCGATCTTGTGGCTCTGCGGAATCTGTTCCTTCTTCTTCGGAAGAGTAAGGGTCAGAACGCCGTTTTCGTGCTTTGCGGTTATCGACGCCGCCTCGACCTCGGAGATGTTGAAGCTTCTTGAAACGGAGCCGTAGTAGCGCTCGCGTCTGATATAGCCGTTCTTTTCCTCTTCGTTGTTTTCGGTGTGCTTTTCTGCGGAGATAGTCAGTATATCGTCCTTGACGTCAACGTTTATCTCCTCTTTCTTGTAGCCCGGAAGCTCTGCGTCTATAACGTAGCTGTCGCCCGTGTCCCTTATATCGGTTTTGATGCCGGCGTTGTTTTCGTCGTTGAAGAACGCCTTCTGAAGAGCCTTGAAATCCTTGAACGGATCGTATCCGTTTTTCTTATATGTTGTAATTCCGTACATAATAAATACCTCCTTGTATCCGGGAAATTTCTTTCCCTTTTGTTTGACTATATGATACTCCGCAATTGTTAAATACGCAATACTTTTTTATTGCAAAATTGTAAAAAGTAGCACTAACAAGTAAAGAGTGCTAAAAAATATTGAGAATCAAGTGGCAATTTTAATAAATAACAAGCACTCTGCGAAAAACAAGCGTGTAATCTGTCGTAATTCGGCACTATAAAGAAATATCTGCAAGTTTTTGTAATGTCATGTCAGAGCCCGGTTTCATATCATATAACGTAGTATAAAATACCGGGAGAATATAAATATGGAATATTTTTCGCGTCTGCACCCCGTTTTGCAGGGGCTTGCCGCAACGCTTTTCACATACGGCGTGACCGCGCTCGGCGCGTCGCTCGTCTTCTTTTTCAAAAAAGTAAACAAAGGTCTTATCGATACTATGCTCGGCTTTGCCGCAGGGGTGATGACAGCCGCCTCGTTCTTTTCGCTTTTGAAGCCCTCGGTCGAATTATCCGTTAAGCTCGGCTATAACGGCTGGCTCATAAACGGCTTCGGTTTCATGACCGGCGGGCTTTTCGTTGTACTTTCGGACGTTTTGATGTCGCAATACGACAAAAATAAAAAAACGGACGATAAATTAAGGCGCGCGGCGCTGTTTACCGCCGCGGTGACGATGCACAACATACCCGAGGGACTTGCCGTCGGCGTGGCGTTCGGCTCCGTGGCGCTCGGCGCGCCGCTTACCGGAGCCGTTATGCTCGCCGTAGGTATAGGCTTGCAGAATTTCCCCGAGGGACTGTGCGTCTCTATGCCGCTTTATCTGTCCGGCAAAAGCCGGGCGAAAAGCTTTTTCATCGGTCAGGCGTCGGGTATAGTCGAGCCGTTCGCCGGAGTGCTCGGCGCGCTTTTCGCCGTTACCGCGCAGGCGCTTTTGCCGATAGCGCTTTCGTTTTCCGCCGGGGCGATGATATCCGTCGTCTGCTCCGAGCTTATACCGGAGGCGTTTGAAGGAAATAAACGTCTTGCACAGTTCGGCGTTATAGCGGGCTTTACCGTTATGATGACGCTCGATATCGCCCTCGGCTGAAAATAGTCACTTGTGATGTTGAAATAAGAGGAAAAATATAATATAATATTAAAAAAGGAGGTATGTATATGGCGAATTACAAAAAGCTCGTTTTGCTTCATTCAAACGATATGCACGGCGATTTTCTTGCCGAGGATTCCGACAGCAAGCTGATCGGCGGCGTATCGCTTTTGTCAGGCTACATCAACAAGGTGCGGGAGGAGGAGCCGAACACGCTTTACTGCATAGCCGGCGATATGTTCCGCGGCTCCGTTATCGACTCCGAATACCGCGGTATATCCACTATCGAAATAATGAATATGCTGTCGCCCGACGTTGTGACGATAGGCAACCACGAAACGGATTACGGTCTTGCGCATCTTTTGTTTCTTGAAAAATGCGCAAAATTCCCCATTATAAACGCAAACCTGTATATCAAAACGAACCACGCGCGCCTTTTCAAGCCTCACACGATAATAGAAGTCGACGGTATGAAAATACTGTTTATCGGCATACTTACGGAGCAGGTTTTGTCGCAGACAAAAAACGACGGCATAATCGGTTCGTTCGTCAATATAGAGGAGGCGGCGGCTGAGGTCGGTAAGATCTGCAATACGTATAACGCCACGGATATCGACTTTACGGTGCTTCTCACCCATATAGGCTTTGAGGAGGATCAGAAGCTGGCGGCTCAGCTCGATCCGGCATGGGGCGTCGACGTGATAATCGGCGGTCATTCGCATACGCTTATCGACAAACCCGCATACGTCAACAACGTACTTATAGTTCAGGCGGGCGTCGGCACCGATCAGATCGGCAGATTCGATATAATGATAGATACCGATACGAACAGCGTGGCGAGCTATAAATGGGAGTGCATACCGATAGACTCGGCGCATTGTCCGCACGACGACGAGCTTGAAGACCTGATAATGCGTTACAAGACGAAGACCGATGAAAAATACGGACGCGTCGTCACGAGATTCAACAGAAAGCTCACTCACCCGACGAGGATAAAGGAAACGGAGCTCGGCGATCTTTTTGCCGACGTTCTGAAAAAGAGCCTCAATATAGATATAATGCTTTTAGGCTCCGGCAGTATACGCTGTGAGGAGCTCGGACCGATCCTTATGTATTCCGACCTCTGCGAGGCGTTCCCGTACGACGATGAGATATATATGCTCACCGTTACCGGCGCACAGCTCAAAAAAATGATAAAATATATGCTTCGCGACGAGGTATGGGAGGGCGCTCACTGCGAATTCTACCAGTTTTCAACGGGAGTTCAGGTAATTTATTCAAGAGAACAGCATGAATTCATAACGTTCAGCTTCAACGGCTCGCCGGTGGAGGACGCGAAGGAGTATACGATAGGGCTTCAGAGGTTCCATTATCTCAATACCGAAACGGGCTTCGGCGTAAAGCTCGAAGAGCTGACGAAAATACATAACGCGCGCATCGTCGCGACCTCGTGCAGAGAGATCCTTGACGAATACCTGTCGTCGCATCAGAGGATCGAACAAAAAACGGAAAACAGACTTGTTGTAATTTAAAGGAGAGAAAAAATGAGGAAGTTTATTATTGATACGGATACCGCGTCGGACGACGCAGCGGCTTTGATGATAGCGGCGTTTTCGCCGGATATCGAAATTTCAGGCGTTACGGTCGTCGCCGGAAACGTCGACGTAAAGCAGGCGGCTGACAACGCGCTTATGACGCTTGAATCTTGCGGATGCAAAGCGCCTGTCTATATCGGCGCGAAAAGACCGCTTATAAAGCCGAGAAAGGAAACGATCTCCGTACACGGCTTTGACGGTATGGGAGATCAGGGCATAATCTGCCCGAAAAGAAAGCCGGAGAACGGACGCGCGGTCGACTTTATTCTCGAACAGGTCGCAAAATACCCGGACGAGATAGAGCTCGTCGTGCTCGGTCCCGCCACGAATATCGCGCTTGCGATACTGACGGACAGAGAAGTGATGAGTCACGTCAAGCATATCTGGACCATGGGAACGCCCGGCTTCGGTCCCGGCAACGCGACGCCCGTGGCGGAATTCAACGTGTTCATAGACGCGGACGCCTACAAAGTAATGCTCGATCTCGGCGCGCCGACGACGATCATAGGCTTCGATATGTGCGTCGGAGAAATAGGACTTGACGAGGCGGAGCTTCTGGCGCTCTCAAAGGGCAACGAAGCGGGAAAATTCCTCGAAAATGCGACGAAGGTGATTTTGCAGTTCAACTATGACACGCGCGGCGTTCATATGGTCGATCTGCCCGACGCCGTCGCGCTCGCCGCCGCCGTGTGGGGCGATTACGTAACGTCGACCGTAAAATGCCATTGCTTCGTATGTACGGAGGACAACGAAACGTACGGTCAGGTCATATTCTATCAGGAGGGCAGGACGTACGAATCCATGCCGAAGATAGAAAGCTATAACGCGGAGGTCGTCACCTCCGTATCTGAGCGTATGTTCACAAAACGCTTTATGTCTATGCTTTTAAAATAAATCACGCAAAACAAAAAACAGTAAGGGACATTTGCAAAAGAGCTTATGTCCCTTTTAATTTAAATATAAAATCACGGAAATAATAAATTTGCAAATACTATTGACAATATCACGATAACGTGATATAATATAGAAAAAAGAGGAGAATAGAAATGCCTGTATTATCAAGATTTTACGGGATAATAATCCGTATGTATTTTCAGCAGTCGGAGCATAATCCGCCGCACATACACGCGTTATATGGCGACGATGTTGCCGCCATAGATATTCAAACCGGAAAAATAATAGAAGGTCATTTGCCGCCGAAAGCGTTATCAATGGTTTCGGAATGGACGGAGCTGCACAAGGCTGAACTTTTACACATTTGGGAGACGCAGGAGTTCAAGGCTCTTTCTCCGCTTGAATAAGGAGTTGATTTCATGTTTCACAAGATAAAAGCAGTCAGCGCTTTGCCGGATTTTCGTTTAAGCGTTCAATTTTCGGAGGGCGTGACAAAGATATACGACGTTAAGCCGCTG
>CACZVC010000024.1 GCA_902784545.1 uncultured Ruminococcus sp.
CGTAAGGCACATATCATGCGCGAAGCGTATATCACAACAGGCTTGCCTGTTATATCACATTTGCGTAAGCAAATATATCGTGCCGCAAGGCACATATCACGCGCGAAGCGCATATCGCAGGCGGCGCAAGCCGGCTATATCGCATTTGCGTAAGCAAATATATCACTCCGCAAGAATTGCGGTATATCGCCGAAAAGCGATATGTCCTCCGGACGCGATATGCCTTTCAGGCGCGATATGTCTTCGACGCGATATGCCCCTTCGGGGCGTGAGAAGTATGATTCGTCGCGCGGGGGTTCCCGCAGCGACTCCTTTTTTCTTCTTTACCCTTTATTTTCCCCGTCCGCTCTCTGTACGCTCCCGCCGTCATCGCTCCTTTACACCGATGTTTGCCCTTTTCCCTCTCCGTTATTCACAAGTCATAAAACATCGTTTTGTTTCATATATTTAAAACAAAAACGGTGATGAAAATGACTGACATAAAAGATCCCGCGCCGGTATACGAGGCGTTTGCGTATCTGCCGCCGAACATAAGAGCGGCGGTCAATATGTTCTGCGTCAAGTATCCTCAGCTTTCGCGCAGGGTGACGGAAATAAGACTGCGGAACGGCGCGGCGCTTTCGCTCTCCGCGGACGGCAAAAACATAATATTCGACGTTACGGGCGGCATATCCTCCTCCGCGTACATCTGCACGAAGGAGGACGTCGACGCGTGCGCGGCGCTTTTATGCGGCAATTCCGTCCACTCCCACAGAGACGAGCTTGAAAACGGTTATATCTCCTCCGCCGGGCGTATTCGCGCCGGAGTTTCGACCTACGGTGTTTTCGGCGGCTCGGTATGGGGCGTCGACGGTATCTGCATACGCATACCGCGCGACGTGCCGGGCTGTTCCGCGCCGCTCCTCGACAAGACGGGCGCGGTGTCCATGCTCATCTGCTCCGCGCCGGGCGTCGGCAAAACAACGCTTTTACGCGATATCGCCGGGCAGCTCTGCTCCGTGTACGGTATGCGTATCGTCGTATGCGATACGAAATACGAGCTTCTGCCGAAGAAAAAGCCGCTTTTCGCAGACTACATCTGCGGCAAAGAAAAGGGTCCGTCCATCGAGGCGGCGGTGCGCAATATGTCCGCTCAGGCGGTTTTGTGCGACGAGCTCGGAGGCGAGGACGAGGTAAAAGCCGTGCTTTCCGCGCAAAGCGGCGGCGTGATACTCGTCTGCACCGCGCACGCCGACTGTATGAAAACGCTTTTATCCCGTCCGAATCTGCGCCTGATACACGACGCGGGCGTTTTTGAAAAATACGTATTCCTTACGCGCGGCGAATACGGTTTTTCGTTCGATATTCAAAACGGATGACAAGATACGCGGGCGCGGCGATAATACTCATTTGCTCCTTATCCGCGGGCTTTCTTTTATCGGCAAAAGCGAAACAAGCCCTTGCCGCCGCGGAAAAGCTGTTTGTCGCGATGAAATACATACGCGACGAGATAACAGTAAACAGAACGCCGACGGATATAATAATGGAAAATCTGCCGGTAGACGGTCTTTTGCCCGGCGGCGGCGACGTGAAATCAAGATTCACGGAGCTTTTGAAGCCTCTTGACGGCGATATGATATCGGCGTTCACCGGCTTCTGTGAAAGCGTCGGCAAATCCGGCGCGGACGTGCAGAGGGGAACGCTTGACGCGTATATATCGCGCTTTGAGGCGCTGCTCGCAAAGCGGCGCGAGGACGGCAAAAGCTCGGGCAGGCTCTATATGGCGCTGTCACTTTTTTTCGGTGTGTCGGCTGTGATCATTTTTCTGTGATTTGAGGCTATTTTGTGGATATAGAACTTATTTTCAAGGTCGCCGGCGTGGGACTGCTCGTTGCGGTGACGTACGTCGTTTTATCAAAAAGCGGCAGGGACGAGATGGCGATGCTTTTATCCCTTTGCGGCATCGTCATAATACTTTTCATGATAGTCGGCAGGATATCGGAGCTGTTCACCTACATACGCTCCTCCTTCGGCATATGACGGACGTTTTTGCCGTATCGGCGGCGGCAGTTGTGCTCGTTATGATAATAACGGCGATCAAAAGAACGGAGCCGGGCGTCGGCGGCGTTCTTTCGGTCTTTCTTACGGTCTGGTTATCATATATAGCCGTCGAACTCATAATAAATCTGAGAGAAGGCTTTTCCCTCGCGGGCGATAACGGCGTCAGAGAATTTCTGCCCTACGTTTTCAAAGCGGCGGGCATAGGCTTTCTTACGCAGACCACCGCCGACGTCTGCGCGGATATGGGCGAGGGCTCCGTCGGCTCGAAAATAGTGATGATGGGAAAGCTGGGCATACTTACCGTCTGCCTGCCGCTTATAAAGCACATACTCGAGGCGGCGCTCGGATATATAAAATAAGGTGAAAAAATGCAGGATATTCAAAACAGTCTGATAAACGATTACTGCAAGGGACTTACGTTCTACGGTGCGGACGAGGCTTCCGGCGCGATACTTGACGCGCTTTCAAAAAGCGTAAAGCCCGCGCTCGGCTCGCTTCTTCTGCTTCTCGGGCTCGTCGTCGCCGCCGCCGTAATAAAGTCGTTTTACGGCGCGCTGTTCAGGGACGGCGCCGCGCTCGATATGTGCGTTTCGCTCATCTGCTCCGTTACGGTCTACGAGGCGATAAAGCGCAGCTACGACGCCGTTTCCGTCAGTCTGTCGGGCGTCGCCGTGCTTATGGACGCGATGTGCGCCGCAATGTGCGCGATGTACGGACTGACCGGAAACATAGCCGGCGGCTCCTCGTCCGTTTCGACGCTCATGCTCTGCCTGCAGGTGATGAGGCTCGTCGCGGATAAGATCCTTTTCCCCGCCGTGCTTCTCTGCTTCGGGACGTCGCTTCTGTCGGGCTTCGGCTTTACGGCGGGACTTTCGGGCATAGCGAAAACGGTAAAACGCGCGGCGACGCTTCTGGCGGCGGGGACCTCCGCGGCGGTATGCGCCGTTCTGTCTTATCAGCGCGTCATATCGAAAGCCGCGGACGGCGCCGCGCTGCGCACCGTCAAATTCGCGTCGTCATCGTTCATCCCGGTGATAGGCTCGTCGTTCTCGGAATCCGTCGCCCTTGTCACGTCGTCGCTGTCGAACGTCAGAGCGGCGGCGGGAACGGGCGGCGTCATATCTCTTTTCGTGATACTGCTCCCGGCTGTATGCGCCGTCGTTTCGTCAAAGCTGTGTATGCGGCTTTCGTCGTTTCTCTGCTCCGTGCTCGAGGCTGATTCATTAGGCGCTTTTTTCGACGGCTGCAACGACGTGCTTTCTCTGCTTTTATCCGTGATACTGACGGTCGGGGTGATTTTCACCGCCGCCTGCGCTCTGTTCTGCCTATGATAAGAACGGTCTTGTCACAGCTCGCCGTCCTGTCCGCTGTCTGCACGGCGGTGCTTATCGTATGTCCCGACGGCTCGCTCAAAAAATACGTCAGGTTTTCCTGCTCGCTCTGCGCGCTGTCGCTTCTGATATCGGCTCTTCCCGTCGGTACGCGCCTGCCGGAGCTTGGGACGCAGAGCGTTTCCGTCGCGGATATGACGGATCAGGCGAGGCTGATGATCGCGGATCAGACGGCGGAAAGATTAAAGGAAGCGGTAATATCGCTCTGCGAAACAAAATACGGCGTGACGCCGGAGGAAGTCAATATAGATATATCAGACAATGAAAACGGCTCTCTTGAGCTTAAAGGCGTAAGGATAAGGCTCGGCGGGCTTAAATACGCGGTGCTGACCGTACCCGTCAAGAACTCCGTGAACGAGCTTTTGTGCGCACCGTGCGAGGTAACGGCGGAATGATGATAAAAGAAACGGTATCAAAGCTTTTAAAAGGCAAAAAAGCCGTGCTGATCGTAGCGGCCGCGGCTCTGATAGGCGCGGCGCTGATGCTGACCGGAAAAAGCGGCAAAAAAACGGAAACGTTTGATGAAATTTCGGAATATGAGCGCGCCGCGGAGAATAAAATAGAACAAACGGCGGAGGCTATCTGCGGCGGCAAGGCGCTCGTCATAGTCACGGCGGAATACGGCAGAACGACTGAGTACGCGAAAAACAGGACCGGAGAGGACGAGGCGACTGTCATTTCGGCGGGCTCTCCCGTTCCCGTACGCACGGCGGCTCCCGTGATACGCGGCATAACCGTGGTCTGCAAAAACGGAAACGATCCCGTGATATGCAGGAGGATAACGGAGGCTCTGTCCTGCGCTTACGGCGTGTCGAGCGCAAAAATATTCGTCACGTCGTTCAGATAGCAAATAAAAACCGAAAAGGAGAGAAAATATGAGAATAATAAAAGCGAAAGAGGATGGAAAGGTGCGTGTTTTACCGGAGAAATTCAGGGAATTTTTCAAAAAATACGGAAAAAGAACGATAGCGATAGCGGCGGGCGTGCTTATAATCGGCACCGCCGTAACGCTGAATCTCGTACTGCCGAAAACGTCTCAGCCGGCGTCGGGCGCGCAAACGGAGCAGAAAACGGAGACCGCGTCAAAGCCCGAGGACTTCTTCGCCGCGTCCGCTCTGTCAAGGACAAAGGCGAGAGACGAGGCGATGGAGGTTTTGCAGACGGTCGTGGACACCGGCGCAGACAAGGAAGCGTCAAAGCAGGCGCTCGCCGACATTTCGCGCATATCCGCGGACATAGAAAAGGAGGCGAACATCGAAACGCTCGTAAAATCAAAGGGCTTTGAGGACTGTATCGCCGTCATCTCCGGCGACACACTGTCGATTGTCGTAAAAAGCAGCGAACAGCTTTTGCCGAACGAGGTCGCGCAGATAAAGGAGATAGCGTATAAGACCGCCGACGTCCTCCCCGACAACGTAGTCATATCACTCAAAAAAGGCTGATTACATTATACACGGACAGCGTAAAAATCCTGTCAAAAAATCGGAACAGCATAAAACCGTTCCGGTTTTTTTATTTAAAATACAAACCCGCACCCCGCGTATTTGCGGCATAAACCGCCCGGCGCGTTCATACGCGAAAAAAGGCGGGCGTTTTTCACGCCGGCGCCTTTTTATTTTGCGTCAGTTTATCTGCGAAGCGATGAAATTCGCCGCGGTGTTGAGCAGCCGCATATCCGTTTCGCACCCGGCTTTTTTCTCCCCGTCCGAGAGCGAAGCCACGACGCCGATTATATCGCCGTCGCAGACTATCGGCGCCGCACACGACACGAATTTACTGCATCCGTCGACCGGGTACAGCTTGTTTCCGCTGTGGGTGTAGCCGGAGCGTTTGTCGCATAGCTTTTCGAGTTCCGCGGTGATCGGTCTGTCGTTGTACTCGCGCTTCGGCACGCCGGACGACGCCACGACCGTATCCTTGTCGCACACGATAACGGATACGTCCGCCGCCTTGTGGAGCGACTCCGCGCAGTCCACCGCTATGCTTCCTATCTCCCCGACGGGCGAATATTTTTTGAATATCACTTCGCCGTCCTTCTCAGTGAATATTTCCAGCGGGTCGCCGTTATTGATAATATTGACAGTAAAGACCTTGTCCATATGGTTTTTGGACTTGACGGTGACGGATGAGATATCCTTACTGCCCGAATCAAAATTTACGGTATGCTCCTCGTCTTTCAGGGATAACAGAGTATCCACGTCGGATTTGAGTTTCACATTCAGGTGATCCTCATATACCGTGATGCGCTCGACGATGAGGCCGATATCGCGCTTGTCGAGCTTTTCTTTTTTCAGGATGTCGTCGAACACCTCGACGACCGTTTTCGCCCTGCGGTTCGTTTCGATCATCGTGTTGCGCAGGGAATTCAAGTCGCCGAACTGCTTTTCGAGCATTTCCACGCTCTCTAACAGTTCTTTTTCCATTTCCTCATAGACCGCCGCTTTGGTGCGCGCTTTCGCGTCGGCGAGCCCTGCGTCGATGAGGATCTTTTCTTTGTAAATGGATTTGAGCTTTGCCCTCGCCTCGTTCAGCCGAACTTCGATATCCGAAAGCGTGGCGCCGAGCTGTTCCTCCCGCTCCGGCTGTTCGTCGATCGCCTTCTGCAATTCGCCGATCATACTCCGGCAATTCTCTTTGAGCAGGCGGATAAAGGATTTCAAGAGCTCGTCCAGCGTGTCGACGCGGATATGGTGTGAGGTACAGCCCTTCAGCCCGCGCTTGTGATATGTGCCGCAGGTATAGGCGGCGGCAAGATCGGGGCGGGACATGGAAAACATCGGACTGCCGCAGTCGCCGCAGAACATAAAGCCGGAATAATCGGCGGCGTACTTCTTTTCGCCGCGATAATGGGTCGCGGAGCGAAGCGCCAGCTGCTCCTGCGCGCAGGCGAAAGTCTTGATATCCACGATGGGATCGTGGGCGTTCTCTATCACGATGTTCTCGCCCTCGTCGAGCTTGATATCCCGCCCGTTGATCCCCTTGCGGGTGTACTTGCGCTGACGGAGCGTGCCGATATAAAAATCGTTTTTCAGGATCGCCTGAACGGTGATTATGCTCCATTCGCTTTTTGCTTTCAGTTTTGTCGCCCTGCCCTCCGCCTCTTTTGCGGCGATCTCGTTCGCTCGCGGCGTGGGCACGCCCTCGTCGGTGAGGCGGTTGGCGATCTTTTTATAGCCCCAGCCGATGTTGTAAAGCCGGAACACCTCGCGCACGGTCTCCGCCGCCGGCGGGTCGATCCCGTAGGTCATTTCCTTGGTGTTTGTAATGCGGTAGCCGTAAGGCACGGCGCAGATCCACTGACCCGTCCGCTGACGGTTGTCGATCATCTGCTTTATCTTCTTCGACGTGTCGGTGACCGGCATTTCGTTCATCAGGAATTTGAACTGGATCAGCATCCAGTCGTCACGTGTGGGGTAGTCGATGCCGTCGCCGATAGAGATGATCCGCACTCCCGCGTCGCGCAGAGTTTCAAGCTCTAAAAGCCCCAGACTGTTGCGGCGCGAAAAGCGGGAAAAGTCCTTGACGACCAGAACGCGGACTTCGCCTGACATCAAAAGCTTCCGCATTTTCTGATAGTTCTCTCTTTGAGAAAACGTATAGCCCGAACGGTCGCGGTCTTCGTATATCTTCAAGTCCGCGTCCGGGAATTCCTTTTTCACGAAATCTCTTATTATCCGCTTCTGGTTTTCGATACTCGTGTTGTCGCGTTTGTCTTCTTCCAGATCGACAGAGATCCGTGCGTACCCGACGATTTTCACCGTTGTTACCTCCATTCTTTTTATAAACTGACAACATTGTAAACCATATCCCGCGCTTTGTCAAGTGCGATTTTGTAAACACAGCAAAAAACTTGTTATCCCGCATTTGCGGACAACAAGTTTTGCAAGAGCTTTATATTTATCAGCGGTTACGCCGGCAAGCCGGGAGCTGTCAGTCCAAACGGGTTTTGAAGCAAAGGTAGTTTCCGATGCAGACGAATCCGCACTCCAGCGCAGTCTCCTCGTACTCTTTATCGCAGAAGAACGTTATGAATCTGCCGCCTTTGCGCACGGTGTCCGCTATCGCGGCGTTGAGCAGCTCCTTGAAAAGCGCCGGGTCATACTTACCGCGATCGATGTCGATACCGAAAATCTCATAACATCCGTCGTCATAGTCCGTATAATAAACAGCTCCCTGAGGTTTTCCGTCTTTTTCCCTTAGGAGAATGATCCAGTTGTCAAGATCTTCATATATCCTGTCGGAATTCCAGTACATATCGCCTTCGATCTGACTGTGAAGCGCGCGGAAGCCGCCGTAGTTTTCTTTTCCTATCCGTATGATCTCGCTGTTTTCCCGTATATGAGCGCATTTATCAAGAAAAGCCGTATTGTTATAATCGTCCTCAATACATTCGAAGCCGCGCTTTGAAAGGTATTTCACCGCCTTTTGATTTTCTGCCGGGAAGCCCATAAACACATCGTATCCTTTGAAGCGCTCGCCGACAAACGACAAAAACTCGGAGAGCGCCTGTTCCGTCGCTTCGTTTATGCAAAACGCGATCGTCTGCAAATAGCGGTCGTCCGGGATCCGGTAATAATGGATCAATCCCCGGACCGCGCCGTCGTACAAAAACAAAAGGATCTGCTCGGTTTCGCGCTCAAACGCCCTGAGCCGGCGTTCGACGAACATTGACTTTGTCTTGATCCCGTCACGGTACGTCGGATAACCGGACTTTGACGGATCGAGCGCAAGTTCATAAGCAAAATCCATATTTTTCATAAGTTCGTTTTTTGAGCATTCGATAAGCATATTTACCTTCTCCGATCCCTGTTTGTCAAGGTCATTTTTTATTTTCGAGATCCCTTCGCTCCGTGATCAGTCCTTTTACGAAAGCCCTCATCAGATCCCCGGGGTCGGCTTCATATCTCTTTGCAAGGCTTGTCAGGATATCATAGGGTATCTGCAGATTGCTGTCTTCGCCGTACTGAGCCGCCATCCTGCCCATGCCGAACGCCTCTATCTTTACTTCAACGGGATCGAGATCATCCTTCCAGAGCATAAACATCTTTTTGTTCCGCTTTTTCGTAAGCCGGTTTGATAAAAACGAGACGGCGACGCTGACGCCGAAGGAAAGCAGAATGAACGAGGGTATCGCAACAGCCGGCGATATGTATTCCAGAACGCGATATATATCCGGCCAGCCTCCGTTCGCTTCTCCGATAAGCGAGACTTCAACGTAATAAACGAGCATATAAGAAACGCAAAGAATTATGCCGAACAGCCGGTCCTTCCATGTAAACAGGTGACCGCTTTCGATCTGAAAGAACGAAACGATTATAAGAAGCGGACAAATAACGTGTGTGACAAAATTGGAACCGCCGAAAGCGTCGTACGGAGACGTCCAGCTTACAAAGGCAAACACAAAGAACATCGTGACCGCGATGGAGACCGTCGCCGTAAAATGGATAAGTGCCGCCCATTTCGGCAATATGAAGCGTTTTTTCCGTATCCCTTCCACCGCGAAAGGAAACACGAACGCCGCGGAGAGCGCCGCAAACACGTTTGAGACCATCGTAAAATATGTAAAGGACATAAATCCGTTTTCGTGCATTACGTTGTTCATACGGTTCACGCCTTCGATGACGCCGTAAAACGCGAGCGTCATCGTAAGTATAACGCAGCAAAGCGCGATCACGCTCCGGCGTCTTAAAAGTACGGTCAGATGTTCACGGATCGACGTGTTTTTCATATCTTTCATTTTTGTCATTTCCTTCGCCTTTTTGATCACGGTCATTGCCGCGCTCTTATCCTTTATACAACGTTTTTGCGGTTTTGTCAAGAGTCTTACCGTTTTTGACGGAATATACGGATGAAGTTATGTAACGCGCCGGCGCTTACCTTGCGCCGCCTTCGCGGGAACGCGTCTTCGATGTCAGGGTGACGGCGTTGTTGTAGTTGTACGCCAGCAGCTCTTTTGTATTTTCGAGCAGATCGCCGTCGCCCGACTCGAACACGCATACGAATATCTTTTTCGCCCTGCAAGCGGCGATAAAGTCCCTCAGCTTTCTCTGCTGTTCGCCGCTCTCACGGTCGGCGTGCGTACAGTAAACCGTCGCCAGCCGCTTTTTTTCATCCACCGTATATCTCACTTTTCACTCCGTCCCCGCTGTATTATTGCCGGTTCCGGAAAAGTTATTCGGTATACGGCGGCATCCCGCGTTATTTTACGCCCGCGGCTGATATTCACGGCCCGGCAGGTCTGCTTCAACACCGGCGTCGGGACGGATTTCCGCGCAATGAAAATCCCTCCCCCTGCGGCGCGTTATGACCGCGGGGGAGGGGTTTGCCGGGATGTTTTCAGCAGCTGAAAACCCGTTTCTGACAGTTATTCTTTTTTCCTTTTTTTGTTATAAAAAGCAAAAAACGCCGATGTTTCGGCGCCGTACGCGTTCATAAGAATAAAAGCGCAAAGATGTCGGATTTTTCTGCTTTCTTTCGGTAATATATCATATTTTCGGGAAAATGTCAAGTGTTAACCGGAAGAATATCCGGCTTTTTTATGAAAAGGACCCTTAACTGCCGTTTTTAAAAAGGCGTTTACGCAAGCGGCGGAGAGTACGGACATAAAATCAATATAAAAAAAGACGGATGCCGAAAAAAATCCGCCGTAACTTTTATTAAACCTCTTGAAAAATCGTTCAAAATATGTTATAGTATTTTTATTAAAATAATAAAAACATAAGACAGGCTCCGGAAGGGAGGACGATCCTTTGACTTTATATACGCTCGGCAATATATTCGTGTGCGTTTGCGCGTTTGCCGGATCCGTTTACGGTATGATCCGTTTCTTCAAACCGCACAAGGCGATATATGCGCAGATGATCACGCTGGCGATAGGATACGGTCTCAGCTTTGTAAGAATGAAGAAAAAACTGTGCTGGTGCGGCACGTTCGCTCTTCTCGCGGTCGCCACGATCTATCACGGGATATTCAATATGCTCGTCGAGTCGGATCACAGGATATTCGGCTTCATACTTCCCGCGGTGACGTATGTTCCGCTCGTATATACGCAGCATCTGTATTACATCAGAAAGAAAAAAAACGTTTCAAAAACGGAGAAAATATGAAAAAATTGCCTTTTACAACCGCCATACATCGTCATAAGGACGAGTTGTCCCGGAAACGCAGACGCATGATATGGCTGACGCTGGCGCTTTTTGTCTTCATATGTTCGATCATGCCGGCCGCGTCGCTGCGGGTATCCGCCGCGGACGGCGTCACTCACTATATCGACAGTGAGCTGAACATCAAAAACGGAAAAGTGAACCATCCGAGCCGCGCGGTATCCGGAGAAACGGTCACCGTTACGGCGGAGCCGGATATGCTGCATATGACGGCTTCGCTTACCGTTCTGATGAGGGATGAGGTGAATTTCACGGAATACACCCGCGAGGTGCCGGGTATCGTCCATCCCGACCCGAACACAATCGTTTTCACGATGCCGGACGAGGACGTGATGGTCGTCGCATCCTTCGGCGATTATGATGAACAGCGCGTGTTCATCTGCGATATGGAGGGCGGGACCGTCGTCGCGGACCGTAACCTCGTCCGCAGCCGCGAGACCGTCACGCTCACGGTAAAACCCGACAACGGCTGTGTTTACACGCCCGGGTCGCTTCGTATCGTTGAAGTCGAGCCTGACACGGGCTATGAGCGCGAATATCCCGAATATTCGATAGAGACGTTAAAAGAGGGAGAGATGTTTTCCTTCAAAGTGTACTCTTTCGGTTATATACGCGTAAGCGCGGAGTTTTCAAAGCTGTCGGATCAGACGTTATACCGCGTTGAGACCGACGGAAGTCTGAAAAACGGAACGGTCTCGTCCGATCACGAATGGGCGTCCGCCGGATGGACGGTAACGCTTACCGTCAAACCCGACGCCTTGCGCGGTTACGCGCTGTCTGCGCTTTCGGTGACCGGCGGGAACGGCGAGCCGATCGAAACCGCGCCGGCGGAAAACGGCGCGTATACCTTTATAATGCCGGAGGGCGACGTTTTCGTCACCGCGCAGTTCGACGTGCCGTTTTATAAGATAACGGCGACGGGCGAAGACGTCGGCGTGTCGTCCGGGCGTTCAACCGGGTGCAGGGTCAGCGTCATCGACGGGGAGGAGTCCGGTACAGCCGTACATCCCGTTCTGCTTTTGCCGGAGGGAACGAAAATAGCCGAACTCACCGTGAAGGGCGACCTGACGGGAAAAACCGTTCCCAGTTCTCTTTACGAGCACAGCGACGGCAGTCAGACTTATATATATACGTTCGTTATGCCGGACGAGCCGGTCACTCTGACCGCGCGCTTCACGTTTACGGAGTACACTCTGAGCCTCGGAGAAGCGTTCAAAGGCACAATAACCGCCGCGGCGGGCGGCAAGGAGAATATGAGTCTTCCCTGCGCCGTCGCGTCCGGCGAGGAAGTCGTTCTGACTTATACCGCGCCCGAGCATTACAGGCCGAACGGGATAAGAGTAAGATACAACCGCGAAAAAGGCTCGCCTCTGACGACGAGGATCCCGGTTTTCCCGAAGGCGGACGGATCATACACCGCCGTATTCACCATGCCGGATTCCGACGCGGAGCTTGCAACGGAGCTTGCGGCTGAGATCTCCACCTGGAGCGGCATCCAGGCGGCGCTGGACGGAGCCGAAAAAGGCGGAACGGTCACGCTGTACACAGATATACGAGCAAACGCAAACGATCCGAACCTCGTAATAAGAGCAAACAAGGACGTCGTTCTCGATCTGAACGGATACACGCTCGACAGGAATATGATAAAAGCCGGCGCTTCGGGATACGTGATATATATTGAAGACGGCGCAGCGCTGACGGTCACGGACAGCAGCGGAAACGACAAAGGACGCATAACCGGAGGAGCGGCGGTCAACGGCGGCGGCATTTACTGCGCCGGCACGCTGATCTTCCAGGGCGGAACCGTAACGGGGAACAAAGCGACCTCAAACGGCGGCGGGATATACGTCAGCGGCACCGCGACGATCGCCGGCGGAGTGATCGGCGGCAACCGTTCCGAAGGGGACGGCGGAGGACTTTACTGCCAGAGCAGTCTGAAAGTCAGCAATGTGACGTTCACCGGCGGCGTGATAGAAAACAACACGGCGGCCGGAAACGGCGGCGGCATATGCTGCAGCTATAACATCTTCCTCTACACGTCCGGCGGAGTCGTCCGCGGCAACACCGCGAAATACGGCGGCGGAGTGTGCCTGAAATCAGCGTTCGCGGAAATAAAGGATACGGAGATCAAGGGCAACCGTGCGGAAACGCTCGGCGGCGGAATGTACGTCTTTTCCCACTCTCTGTTACAGGCGTACTCTTCCCTGATAAGCGAGAACGAGTCGGCGCAGAAAGCGGGCGGTATCGCCGTCGCGTCCGACGGAAAACTGTTCCTTACCGACTGCACGTTGTCGAAAAACAAAACGTCGACCGACGGCGGCGGCATCTTTATGGCGGACGGCAACGTATCAGCCGACGTAAAAGGATGCACGCTGACAGAGAACGAAGCCGGATACGGCGGAGCGATCTACGTCACGCCCGGTCAGCAGATATACGTCACAAACTCGAAGCTGAACAAAAACACCGCAAAAACGAACGGCGGCGCGGTCTGGCTCGGCGACAACGCAAACACGCTGACTGAGCTGACGGACTGCGAGATCACGCAGAACGAAGCTGTTCAGAACGGCGGCGTGGTCTACGCAAGAGGAAAAGGCACGCTGATCTTCACGAATTGCGTTATAAAGCAGAACAATGCGAAAAGAGGAACGGGCGGCGTTCTGTTCCCGAACGGAAAAGGACTTACGCTCGGGCTTGTCAGCACCGAGGTCAAGGATAACAGCGCAGCGTACTGCGGCGGCATCTATACGAAAGGCTCGGTCATAAGTCTGAAGGGCCGCGTGGATATAAGAGACAACATATGCCCGGGAGAAGGAAAGGATCTCGTCCTTGCCGAGGGCTCATACGTGGCAAATCCCGGCTTGTACGCGGGATCGTACGTATCGGTATATACGACGGGCGATCTGATCGCACGCGAGATAAGCGAATACCAGACGTCCTACTACCATATAGAAAACAAGAAAAACGGCGCTCCCGCGGGAAAGATATTCGGAGTGGAAAAATGGGTCGAAGCACCTATCTTCGCATCGCTTTTCGGCAACGCGAGCGTCCCCGTCGTGATCGGGCTGGTCGCTCTGGGAGGGGCGGGAGCCGCCGCGGCGGTGATAATCAGAAAAAAGAAGGGAGGCAAAGCGAAAGATGAAAACGGTGATGAGAATGATGATGAATAAAAAACTGATAATTTCGGCGCTGTGCCTCATTCTGTCCGTCGCGATATTTATAGAAATGCCGGGGGTCGCATACGCGGCGTCAGCCGATAATGTGCAGTATCTTTCGGATATAAAACTGTTTTACGTTTCCGAAAACGACAAAAAAGCCTCGGAAACGGCAAAAAAAGAGTGCGAAGCGCAGGGCTATACGCTTTACGGCGTCGATCTGAACAAAGGCACGTCGATGGACTTCGTCTATATCGGCTACAAAACGACGACCGACCGCGACAAGGCGATCACAGACATACGTTTGCTCGGAATGAACACCGGCTATTATCTTTACAATTACGAGGAGATCCTCGATTACCTCGTTAAGTCGAACGTCGGTACGGGACAGACTCTGTACGACGCGGCTAAGCTTTTTGCCGAAAACTACCGCGCCGGCTCTCCGAAAGCAAAGGACGCCTACGTGGGACTGAACCTGTTTTACGTCGACGACGCCGGCATGAAGCTCGGCGAGTATATCCTTTCGGGAAAAGCGGATATTGAGTTCTTTACAAAGCTCGTTGTTTTGGCGAGCATCGGCACCGTCAGCTCCGTCACGATCTTTCTGAACGCCGGCGCGGCGTCATACAACGGAGAAAACTGGGCGCAGATGCTTGCGTCCGATCCGCTCTGGGAAACGGTGAACGGACCTCTTTCCACCGCCGACAAAAATGAACTTCACAAGCAGTATAACGACGACGCGAAAGCGCTGTTCGTCAGGATCCAGGAATTCACGGCAGGACTGGAAAACGCTCTGGCGAGAAATCCCGGATATAAAGAGGGCGATCTGTCAAGCGTCGCCGGCGCAAAACAGTACGCATCCTACGATGAAGCGGCCGCAAACATGAAGGATCTCGACATTGAGGATACGGACGTCGTTTACCTCGCGGAGTACGAGCTTTTCAATCAGTTTACGGTAAACGGCTCGGCGCGGCTCGGCGACTGGCTCGCCGAAATGGGACGGTACACCTCCGAGAGCGTGGATATCCTGCAGCTTTATCCGCTGGTCCACGCCATGGGTCCGGTACAGGTCGGACTTGCCTGCAATCTCGGTCTGATCGGCGCGGCGTCCAATCTGGGGACCTACGAAAAGAACGCGGAGCTGACCTCCGCCATAGAAAAAACCAAAAAAATAATAAATAATTATAATAAAAAAGACTGCCTTTCCGTCTGGGCTGACAGTGAAGACGATATAGAGCACTCCCATATAGCCTATACGTCCGAGGCGGTCCGCAAAAGCAGCGCGGAGAATTCGATCGGAAAAAAGAACAAAAGCGAGGTCGAGCAGGAAAAGCTGGATGAGGTAATGCAGTGGGTAAACCTCATCTCGGGCGCCCTGATGGTCGTCTGTATGACGGCGCAGCTCGCTTTCTCTGCGGCGGCGGGGATCGCGGCTGCAGCCTCCTGCGCTGCGGCGAGCACGATGTGCGCGAGCATCGCCGCGGGTCTTGCGACGTGCAGCACGGTGCTCTGCTTTGCCGCATTGGAAATACTGAGATTGACGATAATACATTGGATCATACAGTGGGCTGCGGATCTGTACGCCAAATACCATCCGCAGGTCAACCACTCCACCTTCCCCGAATACGTGTTCGACGCCGCGGATACGCCGAACGGCGTGGTCACCGTGAAATATAAGTGCGTCAGGGACGAAAACGGAAACGTCGGCGACGTGAACGCCAGAAGACAAGCCAACTGGGCGGTCCTTGCGTATACTACCGATAAGAGCGTCGGCAGTCCGATCCGCGCCGACAAGGACGGCAACATTTTCAAGGTCGTCAACGGCAATTCGGCTATGCAGGACGGTTACGACTGCGTCAATTTCTTCGGCGAGAGAAGCCCCGCGAACCTCAATTTCAAGACGAGCTTCGACCGTGTGAGCGGAATTTATCTATCCTACCGCACGGAGCGGTCGATCGAAAGCGAAGGCGCCGTCGTTCCCGGCAGCGGTTCCGGACAGAAGATCGAAGTTGTGAAAGCGAATAACTATATCGCCGATCTCATCGTGGTGACGGCGAACAACCCGAGCGCCGCCAAATCCAAGATCACGAAGAAGAGCGGCAAATACTATCTTATTGATTACAATATGTCTCCCAATACGGGAGTCGCCACGTACGTCGGCTACTCGATCACGACCGATCCGAACGAGGCGATTACCGATCTGCGCGTCGCGCCGTATCACGGCAACGACAGCGTTATGTTCGGTGAAAGCCAGTACGTTCTGGCCGGGCATATCGGCGCGGATATTCCCGCCGAAATGAGCACGATCGTCACGGACGCGCTGATGATCACGCACGATCCGGCGGCGGGCTCACCGATCCCCGCGGACGGGATCCACTTCGTGAAGGACTTCAAGGAAGCCGAAGCCGGCTGGGAGCCGGTAACGCTGTTCTGCGGCATGCCCTATGATTTCAACACGCGGCTCGAGGCCTTTGCGGCGGGGAACGTCGTCACTACACAGTACGTCGTTTCGGGCTATTCCACGGACGACAGCGACGACTGGAGCCATACGAGCGTGTATATGTACTTTGAGCCGAGCGTGAAATACGTCGGCGGCGAAAAGCTCCTTGCGGGCGTGTATTTCGCCAATGGTTACGATATCGAAAAAACCATCAGTTTATACTGGATGCAGACAAAAGCGAATATGACCCAGCTGTTAAACAGGATAAAGGAGTATCCGAACGCGACGGTCGCCGAATACAACATCTCCGGATGGATCGAATGTACGATGTCCTCCGGACACAACCGTTTAAGCGAGTATCTGTGCTACGCATGGACCTACAACCCAAAACGGGCGGTCCACGATATAGTTGCCTGGCAGGGGGATACCTATAACGATACGCTCAGCTACACCATCAGCAAGAAAAACGGCGATACGGGCGGCGCGGCATATTACGCCGCGTGCTCGATGATCAGCCAGCAGAACCTCGATATGAGTTCAAGTCAGGCGGTCACAAGGTACATCAATCCCAACAACGCGATCGTCGATTCCAAAGCAGGGCTTACCTCCGCGGATGACATTGACCGGGTCAAAGGAAGCAACGCCATACTGAACGGCTACGTTAAGACGCTTCCCGACGGCTTCTCGTTCGCCTGGGACAAAACGAGAAACCTCCCGCTCGGCCTGTACTTAGCCGGTCCGGTCACCGGAAAAACCCCGCTCGGATATAATGACGTCATCATAACGGGCAATAAGCACGACGGAGTGGAGAAAAACGGAGTAGTCACCTTTGACGTAAAGGGAGAAAAAACGCTTGCCGGCAGCGACGCCGTCGGCGCGTTCCGCTCCATATACGAAATAAAGGACCCGAACTCAACAAAGGCCTTCAACATCTCATACCCGTTGTGGTACAATTCAAATAACAAAAGCTACGGCGAGGTGCCGGTGTATATCTATCTGCGCGGCGCGAAGCAGGCGAAAAAACAGTATATATCGAGCGTTTCCGTAGGCGCCTTCTCCAAGGAACAGTACAGAAAGAGCCTTGAAGCGACGAAAGATAAAGTCTCTGATTCCGAGGTAAACGCTGTCAATCCGTCCGTGAACGCGACGGCGATGCTTAACGCCGCCTCCTCCGCAGCCGACGAAATGATATTCTATAACATAGGCTGCGAGCAGAAGGACGCATGGTACAACCGCAAGAGCGGATCGAAGGCGAACACCTCGGCGCCGGACAACGTGCCCGCCGCATATATCGGCGTCACGAGGACGGATAAGCCGAGAGAC